>NZ_CAKRAH010000018.1 GCF_934294775.1 uncultured Dorea sp. | reverse complement strand
CAGTTACGCCCTCCAACTATTTCATACACTACCGCCTGCCAATCACGACATGAGAAAGCGCTGGTATCCTGTTTGCATCGTGACATCTAGCAGTAAACAGGATACCAGCTCTTTCTCATGGACCGGGAGACCACAATGAAATAGTGTATTAAACAGCAATTCCTTACGCCAGCATCCCCATCGTCCGAAGTATAAATATCGTCACAAACAACGTAAAGATCGAAAGTACCGAAGAAAATACCACCAGCTGCCCGGCAAGCTGTCCATCCGCCCCTGCCTGCTGTGCCATGATATAGCTGGATACTGCGACCGGTGTCTGATATGCCAGAAGTGCTGATAAGAGATCCGCATCTTTGTATCCCATCATTACGACCATCGGTATCATGATTAGCGGCAGGATAACCAGCTTAATCGTCAATACAACCGATGACAGTTTCAGATTGCCTTTTACCTTAGAAAAATCCAGGTCCCCGCCCAGAATCATAAACGCAATCGGCGTTGATAATTTCGCCAGGTCCTGTACCGTTGTATCCACAGCCGTCGGAAGCCTGATTCCAAGAAGTGAGAACACGACTCCAAGCATGGAAGAAAGAATCAGTGGATTCTTTATAATATCCATAATAATCTTCTTCCAGTCCGTCTCCCTCTTTTCGCCGAATATAGAAAGTGCAACTACTGCAAGGAAATTATACATTGGTACCAGAATCGCACTTAAAATAGCTGCTGTTGTGGTGCTTTTAGAGCCATACATATTCTGTACAACCGCCACTCCAAAGATTACGTAATTACTGCGGAAAATCCCCTGGATCACGACTCCCTGCTGATTTTCCTGCTTTACTACTTTCGGAACAATCAGGCACAGCAGTATGAATAAAATAATCAATCCGCCTGCTGCCCATATACACAATTTGATCCTGCTTTGTATCTCTGCCCCTATATCACTCTGATATACATTATAAAATAACATACATGGCAGAAATATCTTGAATACGATCGCATTCGCCTGTTTGGTGAGCTGTCTGTCTGCCAGCGATGTATAATTGACCAACAGATATCCAAGCACCATCAGAAAGAATACCGGCGCAATTACGTTAAATGATACAATAATATTGTCCAAATCTACTCAACTTCTCTCATCCTAAATATATATTTTCTCTATATGACTTTTGTTTTTTTAATACATATCTTCGTTTTCATCTCTATATGACATTCTATATTTTTCAAAAATCGCATCTTCGCTTTTTTCATCTATTTTTTCGTAAATACCCACATTGCTTTCACCTGATCCTTAATCTGTGCATAAGTCCAGGTTGCATTGGTATTTTTGATACTAAATGGATCATTGATCTTTATATTGCCATTCTCATATCCTGTCATTACGATAAAGTGTCCTTCTTTCGTAAAGTCCCCAGGTCCCATACTGCAGATAACCGGATGTCCCTGTGAAAGCTCCTTGCTTAACTGTTCTTCATTCAACAGGCATGACTGGCTCTTTAAGTTCCAGTTCGCCCCTGCCTCATTCATAAACTTCCAGTATGTGTCATTATTCGCATCTACGTATCCGTGCTGGGTTCCATATGCTGCTACTTTTGCTGGTGTGATCGTCTCGTCCTGATTAAGACCTGCTGCTACCATCGCCATACAGGTCGGGCCGCATCCACTGACAGCTACCATACTTGATCCATATGATGCATAGCCCCATCTTTCGTCCCATTGTAATAATTCCGGGATACCGCCTTGCGACAAATCAACGCCAATTGTGTCTGCAACAGGATTGTCTTTCTTCTGCTCATAGTCTGCCACAAAGTCAACCGTCTCTGCATTCTTATCCAGCAACTCTATCACACCCTTCGGATAGCCATGCTTCTGTGCTTTCTTTTTGATTCTGGCAATTTTCTGCGCTTCTGTCTCCGGAGTCATCTTACTTACTTCGGTTTCTTTTAGCTGCTCTTCTTTTTGTGCTTCTGCACTTTTTTTTGCATTAATCTGTTCCTGGTGCATATAATAACCAGTAAAAGCAGCAGTAATGACTGCTGCCAGTATAACAACTACTGTTACATGCTTGATGAGTTGTTTTTTTCGTGCTTTTTTCGCATGTGCTTTTACATGCGTCGCTATCTTATCTTTTTCTGCTTCATCTGTTATATTGGTCTCTTTCATCTCTTGATCTGATTTTCCTTTCTGATCCTCTTCTGAAGGTTCTTCTATAACATTTACATACAACATTTATTCTCTTTTACATCGGTTTGCTAAGGTTCACATGCACTACCTGTGAACCTTAGCATCGTTTTTCATTATACAACAGCATTCTTATCCTTACAACTTAACTTTTTCCTAAATTTGCGTCTTTTGTTGTCGTTTTTCCATTTTTCCAGATCTTTCGAAAATTTTTTATAATTTTTTTCAATTTATGCTTGCATTTTATCTATAACCGTGATATTATAATTCTTGTCTTCACGAGAGACAAAAAACAACAGAACGGGGTGTGGCTCAGCTTGGCTAGAGCGCCTGGTTTGGGACCAGGAGGTCGCAGGTTCGAATCCTGTCACCCCGATTCAATTTTATAAAACATGCGGGTGTAGTTCAATGGTAGAACACCAGCCTTCCAAGCTGGATACGTGGGTTCGATTCCCATCACCCGCTTTTTTCATACCCTTTTTTATCTACAGAGAAGTTGCCGCCGGCAGTTTCTCTTGCATACTATGCTACAAAAAACCTGCGCAATAGAGTCTAATAAATAAAGCAATGCTTTTCATTACACTCTATTGCGCAGGTTTTTTATTATTTTGTTTTTCTAATTGTTAGTTCATTCCAAATTCAGGTCGTCTTTCACTGAAAAAATCCCCTCTATTTTCTGAACAGCTTTCTGATCCAGATAATCATCGCACCCAGAAATATATAGATATCAGCCAGATTTGCAGTAATATTTTCCAGAAAGTCTTTCCCTTTTTGAATCATTCTTCTGCTTCCGGAATCGCTCTGGCTCTTTGCTCTTTCCGGTGACCTGTAGCCAATATAGTCGATGACCTTTCCTCTGACCACCCTGTCATACGTATTGCTTGCCGCACCGGCGCTTAATAATACCAGCGCAAGTTTCCGGAATCTATGCCCATCCCGGAACGATTCAAGAGCCGTCATAATGAAGATTGCGATTGTCGTCCATATCGATACCTGTTTTACTTTCTCCGGTTCATCTTCCATTGAGCTAAGTGCAAATCCCCTATTATAGATTTTCCGGATTACAATCCTGCTTCCACAGAAGCTTTTTTCATCGGTATCTTCGATATTCTCTTCAATATACTGTTTTACAGCCATATCTACGCCAAACAGTGTTCCGATTGCACCAAGCATGCGTGTCTGCATTCTAGATTTCTCCCTGGATCTTTACGATCTCTTCTTCCTGTTTTTCAATCTCTTCGTCTCTTTTTTCAATCTCCTCACAGAGTGTTACATAATCCATATCCGATACTTCACCACTCTGGAATTTTTCATATACCATACGTCCGATATCTGCAAGGTCTCTTTCATTTGCTCTTTTTAAGGAACGGACATTGCTTTTAATCTTCTGGATTTCTAATGTGTCTCCTGTCTTTTTTGTAATGTCGCTTGCAACATCTGAAACTCTTTTTCCTAATTCTTCAAAAAAATCTGCCATTGCTATTCTCTCCTTTATCTTTTCGATTTACAATTGCCGCAGGATATCTAACGAACGATATAGATTCATCGTACCATATCCCCATTCTGTCGTCGGATACTCTTCATTCGGAAGTGTTCCTGTCCCCATTACGATAATGTTTCTGACCTGGCTTGCACTTGCTCCTCTTGCTCCCGTCTGGTCGCTGATCCATCTCATGAGTAAGGCACATCCGCCTGCTGCGATTGCTGTTCCAGCACTGGAACCACTACGGTTACGAAAGCCCCCGCCAGGTACTGCACCTGTAACCGCCACTCCCGGTGCTGCATAATCCGGTTTGATCATTCCATCTCTAGTATACCCCCTGCCAGAGTGAATATCAACTCCATTCTCCTGACTGTTATAATATGCCACAGACATAAGATTCCTTCCTCCGGCCGGCTCCGTCAATGTCGTATCTGGATTGGATTCAAGAAAATATACCTCCCCTTCCAGGAACTCTTCCATCGGAAGCCACATATGAAATTCCCCCTGCTCCTGCAATGCCGGTGATACCTCTATCCGCCAGATTCCGGGCACTGTATCCCGGAATCTTAAGAACACCAGCTGGGCATCATTATTCTCCTGCAAAAGCCTGTATTCCACTGTAATTACCGTCCGTTCAAATGCAAACCGGAATTCAAACAGATATCCAAGCCGGAGCGGGATCATCCCTGTCCGCTCTCCAGACGGTGATACCACGGATACTGTAACAATATCCGGAAGCCTGCTCCATAATTCCGTTACAAATGCACGCACACCACTTCCTACACGCATCTCTACATTCCTGCTGTTTTCATTCTCCGTAAAACGGTGAAAATAGTGATGTCTCTGCGCCGCTTCATTCCCAGTTCCTGCGACTACACACCGGTTTCTCACCGTCGAATAGATATCCAGTATATTTGCAAGCATCGATTCTCCGTTATGTCCTCCAAAACTGGTTCCAAGCGCTACACAGAGTACGAGCGGCATCTTCTTCTTTCTTGCCAGTCCGTTCAGATACTTAAGGCCAAGCATAATATCATTTTCCTGATAACACACCGCTTCTTCTTTTATCGCAAAAAATTCTTTCAGGTAAGCCTTCGCCGGTTTTAGCTTTACCATGGCAATGGCAGCTTCGGGTGCCGCCCCGGTAAATCTGTTATTATAATCTGCACCTCCTGCAGCCACACTTGCCACATAGGTTCCATGTCCATCCTCATCTTTTGTCGGAACACTCTTTAAAGGTTCTTCTTCCTTAAGTGCCCGATTAAGCATATCTTCTGTATATTCTGTTCCGTATTCCAGGCCTTCCGGTGATGCTCCTTCCTGAATTGTCTGATCCCAGATTCCTGCGATCCTTGTCGTCCCGTCCAGATTTCGGAAGACTTTGTTCTGATAATCTATTCCCGTATCCAGGAATCCTATCATAATACCTTCTCCCATTAGTTGAAGTGTCGGATAATTCTGAAGTGTAATGATTCCTGCCGCATCCAGAGGCTGCAGGTCTAAAAGCGCATAACATTTTGGAATCGCACTGTACCAATACTGCCGGATGGATAGATCTGCCAGTATACTACGGTTGACAGACACACTTTTATATCCAAAATCCATCTCCTGTATACACACATTTTCAGAATCTACTTCCTGAAGTTCCTCGTCTCTATATAATGGGATGATAAAATCCCAGTAATCCTGCGACAATATTTTTTCCCTGCAATTATCAGCCATAGAAAAAAGACCTTTCACATACATTTATTCATGTATATGAAAGGTCCCTTATATTTCATTAATCTTTTTTACTATTTACAGAATCTGTCACCAACAGCTTCTTCCGAACGTATAAAGCTTCTAACCGTTCGCCGGATGATTCAGCATACGTTCGATAATATCAACAGACTCTTCGATACCATAGCTTGCACTGTTGAAGCAGATATCATAGTTCATGGCATCGCCCCATTTTTGTCCTGTATAATAGTTATAATATTTTGCATGCTGCCGGTCAATTTTCTTAAGCAGGCGTACTGCCTTTTTATGATCCAGATCATTGACCTCCATGACACGGTGTACACGCTGTTCAAATGGTGCTGTAATGAAGATACTGATGTGTGGGATATGGTTATTGGCCAGTATCACATCTGCACATCTTCCCATTACAATAAAGTCTTCTTCTCTTGCCATCTTACAGATCAGGTCGCTCTGATTAAAGAAGATTGCATCTTCTTTTGTCAGTCCATGATAGCGGTCAAAATCTTTCAGACGCTCTTTAAGAGTTCTTCCTGATCCCTGGTATTTGTTCTCAATCTGATTGGTTCCAAGATCTGCCACATCTACTACAGAATCCTTTTCTGCATCCAGACGTCTGAGTACTTCATTAAAAATCTCTGCATCGTAGTAATTAATACGAAGTGCATCTGCCAGCGCAAACCCGATGTCATTTCCCGCACTTCCATGTGTTCGTCCGATACATATGATCAGATGATCGTCTTTTGAAAACTTCTGACGCAAGTTTGCTGTATTTAATTTTGCCCTGTTTTCATCAAGGATTTCAACCTTACCAAAGCCTGTTGGCAGTGCAGCGATTTCTTTTAATATATCATCATATCTTTTCATCAGTCTGGAACGGTCTTCATCCTTACGGATAGTACGTGCCATATTACTGATCAACGCCAGCTCACTTCTAAGAAGATGTCCCTGTGGTTTCGTTCTCATCAGATTAACAAGACTCTCCACACAACTACGCTTATCCCCTGTAAAGGTACGTCCAAGAGAAGATCCTACACATTCATAGACTTCTCCATCCAGATCATAGATCCGTTCTGCAATGTCATAATATTTGTTCTTACTTTCCTGCATGTTCCGCACCTCCCTCTATAAAAAGAATACCAGCATATCGATAATAAATACCGGTATCAGGAATGTCAGTGACCATGCCATATATCCAAAGAACGACGGCATACGCACACCGTTTTCGTCAGACATGGATTTTACCATGAAGTTCGGTGCATTTCCAATATATGTGTTGGCTCCCATGAACACAGCTCCACACGAGATTGCTTCCAGCATCTTAACCGGAACCGTACCAAGTGTTGTCGCAACACCGCTCTTAAAGCCAAGTGCTCCGGCCGTTGTAAGGAATACCAGATAGGTCGGTGTATTATCAAGAAAGCTTGAAAGTGCTCCGGTTGCCCAGAACATCTCAAATGGCTTATTGATTCCAAGTTCTGCTCCATTTGCCTTCAGAATCATAAGTGCAGGCTGCATCGTAATAAAGATTCCGATAAAAAGAACTGCAACTTCCTGGATAGCTCCCCAGGTAAAGTGGTTACGGATACGCACTTCTTCCTTTGTTGTTTTAAATGATAACAGTGCTGCCAGAAGTATGATCACAATCTCAATAACAGACGGGAATCCAAGTGTTACCTCTCCAAGAATATGGATTCCTTTTACTGTTCCATCTGCATTCTGGAATGCTGCCATGTTCGGAAGTGTTCCGCTTAAGATAACCGCACCAACGATCATTGCTACATAGATTAAGTTATGCAGTCCTACGATCTTAAAATGTGTTCCCGGTTCTCTGATATCCGGTTTTCTTCCTTCTGCAATATCTTTTCTGTAAGCTCTTCTGTCCAGGAAATAAAATACTACCAGTAGGATCACCATATTAAAGAGCAGAATATGGAATAATTTCATACTCCAGAAAAATGGTACTCCACGCATAAATCCCATCAGAAGCGGCGGATCTCCAATTGGTGTCAGACATCCTCCCATGTTCGAAATCAGGAAAATAAAGAAGATCATAATATGACTCTTTCTCTTTCTCCATGAATTCATCTTGATAAAAGGACGGACCAGAAGCATACTGGACCCCGTTGTACCGATCACACTTGAAAGCAGTGTTCCCATGACAAACAATGCTGTGTTGATTCTCGGTGATCCGGCAAATTCCCCCTCAATCGTAATGTTACCTGCTACACAGAATAATCCAAATAACAGGACGATAAATGTCAGATAATCATTTACCACACATTCGAGGACGGTCTCTGCCATCGAAAACATTCCATATTTCGCCGTAAATGGAATGATAAACAGTATTGACCATACTGCAACTGCAAGCGGCTGGTGTTTTTCCCACCATTCAGGCTTGATCAGCGGCATTACGGCAATACTCAGCAACAGCCCTGCAAATGGTATGCAGAGCCAGATTGGAATAGCTGATATTTCCCCCATCGCTATCTTTCCTCCATTCTTCTCCAAGTAAAAATGTTAAGTTATAAAACTATATGTAAAATGTATTATTGAAGTCTTGGTACTTCCTGACCTCTCAACATAATTACCGGTCCACCGGTTCCTTCGATATATTCTTTTGTGATTACAACCTCTCCGATATTGTCATCTTTTGGGATCTCGTACATGATATCCAGCATAAAGTCCTCGATAATCGCGCGAAGTGCTCTTGCTCCTGTATCTTTTTTCATTGCCCTCTTTGCAATCGCATGCAGTGCGCCTTCATCAAATTCCAGTTTTACTTCATCCAGTGCCAGAAGCTTCTGATACTGCTTCAGGATTGCATTCTTAGGCTCTTTTAAGATTTCTACTAGCATGTCCTCATTCATTCCCTGTAAGGTAAATACGATCGGCAGACGCCCTAAAAACTCCGGTATCATACCAAATGCCCGCAGATCCTCGGTTGTTACTTTCTTAAGGATTTCTTTGTCATTATTATATTTATCTCTCAGATCTGCTCCAAAACCAATTGCTGCCTGCTTTGTCAGACGCTCTTTGATGATTCCTTCCAGATCCGGGAATGCACCTCCGCAGATGAACAGGATATTTCTTGTATTGACGGTTGTAAGTGGTACCATGGCATTCTTGCTTGTTGCTCCGACAGGCACTTCTACGTCGCTTCCTTCCAGAAGTTTTAACATTCCCTGCTGTACGGATTCCCCGCTTACATCTCTCTGGCTTGAGTTCTTCTTCTTAGCAATCTTATCAATCTCATCGATGAAGATGATTCCCTGTTCTGCCTTTTCTACATCGTTATCTGCTGCCGCCAGAAGCTTTGATACTACGCTTTCGATATCATCTCCGATATATCCGGCCTCTGTAAGAGAGGTCGCATCCGTAATTGCAAGCGGTACATCAAGGATTCTTGCAAGCGTCTTAACCAGATATGTCTTACCGGAACCTGTAGGTCCGATCATCAGCATATTGGATTTTTCGATCTCGATATCATCCATCGAATCGGTAGCGACACGTTTATAGTGATTATATACCGCTACAGACATTACTTTCTTCGCATATTCCTGTCCGACTACATACTCGTCTAATTTGGCCTTGATCTTATGTGGCGCCGGAAGGTTCTTGATATCTACTAATGGCTTATATTCTTCGCCTTCTTTTTTCTTTTTGATCTTCTGCTGTTTTGGAATGCTCTGTTCCATGTCAGCCATATTGAACACCTGTACTCCCGGAATATTCATAAGCTGGCTGTAGTCGATTGGTCCGTTTGACATAGCATCAAAGCTCTTTTGCATACAGTCATTGCATACACAGATACGGTTCGGAAGCTCGATCATCTTACCGGCAACACTCTCCGGACGTCTGCAGATAAAGCAGACTTTTTCGTATCCGTCATCATCATTTTGTTTTTTATTATTCGTATCAGATGTATGTGTTGTTGTCTCTACTTCTACATCTTCTACTTTTTCAATCTCCTGATTGTTATCATCCTGGTTTGTCATTATTCTCTCCTTCTACTGTTCTGTCGTATATTTCACTCTTTTTCTTATATGTCTTATGCATCCCCCTGGTTCACCAGCTCCAGAAATGTCTCTTCTGATATAATCGGTATTCCCAGCTCATTTGCCTTTTTATTCTTAGATGATGTGCTTGTCACATCGTTATTGATCAGATAGTTTGTCTTGGATGTTACCGATCCTGTAACTTTTCCGCCAAGGCTTTCAATCAGCTCTTTGACCTCTCCTCTGTTGGCAAAATGTGTCACGCTTCCGGTAATTACAAAGTTCACACCTGCAAAGATCTGTGTCTTTGTCACCTCTTCTTTTGGAATGGTCAGTTCGTCAAGCAGACGTCTGAAATTCTCCACATGCTTCTCATCTGCGAAGTATCCGACGAATGCCTTTGCCAGAACTTCCCCGACTCCCTGGATCTCATTTAACTCTTCTTCTGATGCTTTCAGTAGAGATTCTACATCATATCCAAGCTCTCTGCAAATAACTTTTGCATTGGCAAGACCAATTCCTGCAATTCCAAGAGAATAGACGACTCTTGGAAGCGTTGTAGTTCTTGCCTTTTCCACACTGTCCATCAGTTTTTTATAAGATTTTTCGCCAAATCCTTCCATGTCCTGGATCTCATCTTTATACCGGTCCAGATGGAAGATATCTGCAAATGTATGGATATATCCTCTGGAAATGAATTTTTCCAGTGTCGCTTCTGACAATCCTTCTATGTTCAATGCATCTCTGCTTACAAAGAGTGCAAAGGACTTCACATGCTTTGCCTGACACTCCGGATTCATACAGTATAATGCTTTTGCATTCCCGACCTGGCTGACTTTTGTCTCTCCATGACAGACCGGACAATGCTGCGGTATATCTCTTACTCCGCTTCTGGTCAGGTTCTTTGCAATCTGCGGAATGATCATATTCGCCTTATATACTTCAATCTTATCTCCGACTCCCAGTTCCAGTTCTTCCATAATACTGATATTATGGACACTTGCACGGCTGACCGTCGTTCCTTCCAGTTCTACCGGCTCGAATATTGCAACCGGATTGATCAGCCCTGTTCTTGACGGACTCCACTCAATCTCAAGAAGTGTTGTCTCCTTAATCTCATCCTGCCATTTGAATGCAAAGGAATCTCTCGGGAATTTTGCCGTTCTTCCAAGTGAACGTCCGTACGCTATATCATCATATGTTAGCACAAGTCCATCTGACGGAAAATCATTTTCACTAATCTTAGACGAAAATTTAGCAACCTCTGCTTCTACCGTATCTCTCGTTACCATATGATATTCCACCGTTGTAAATCCCTGTGATCTCAGCCATTCCATCTGGCAGGCCCTGGAATTCATAAAATCCACACCGTCTGCCTGCACCAGTGTAAATGCATAGAACATGACATTTCTCTTTGCCGTGATCTGGTTATTCAACTGTCTGACCGAACCGCTGCATAAGTTTCTCGGGTTCTTATATTTGGCATCTACGTCTTCGATCTCTTCATTGATCTTCTCAAAATCATGATAGCCGATAACCGCTTCTCCACGCAGGATCAGTTCCCCGGTGTATGCAATCTGAACCGGCACATTCTTAAATACTTTCGCATTATTGGTTACGACTTCTCCAACCTCTCCGTTTCCCCGTGTAACGGCCTTATAAAGCTTTCCATCACGGTAAGTCAGTACAATCGTAAGTCCATCCATCTTCCATGACATCAGCGCTTTCTGGTCACCCACAAAATTCTTAAGTTCCTCCACTTCCTTGGTCTTGTCAAGGGAAAGCATCGGACTTTCATGCCTTTCTTTTGGAAGCTCGCTGACTACTTCGTATCCTACATTTACAGTCGGGCTGTTGGACAATGTGATTCCCAGTTCTTTTTCCAGGCTCTGAAGTTCATCGTACATCTGATCATATTCATAGTTGCTCATGATTTCCTGCGCTTCCTGGTAGTATGCCCTGGAGGCTTTATTTAAGATGTCTACCAGTTCCTGCATTCTCTCGTTCTTTGACTGTCCCATATAATTCCTTTAACTCCTGTTCTGTTAATTCTCTTACCTGTCCAGGTTTTAGATTCCCAAGTTCTATGTTCATGATCCGGATGCGCTTCAGATTCGTCACTTTATATCCAAGTGCTTCACACATCCTCCGGATCTGCCTGTTCAGTCCCTGTGTCAGTATAATGGAAAATGTATATTTTCCAATTTTCTTTACTGTGCACGGTCTTGTTACCGCATCCAGGTTCTTCTCTTTATCTTTGATATGTACTCCTCTGCTCATCTTTTCGATAAATTCCGGAGTGATTTCTTTTTGTACGGTTACTTTATATTCTTTCTCATGAGCGAATCTTGCACGCATCATACCGTTGATCAGATCCCCGTCATTGGTCATGATCAGAAGACCTTCCGAATCTTTATCAAGCCTGCCTGCATAGGTGATGCGAACCGGATAATTTAGATAACGGATAATATTCTTTTTCTCTCTTTTATCTTCTGTGCAAACAATCCCAGCAGGTTTGTAAACCGCCAGGACCGTTTTCTTTGTCTTACTTTTTATAGTTTTTTTCCCTACACGGACTTCTTGTCCATCATCTACTTTCATTCCGGGAACCGCAGGCTGTCCGTCCACGGTTACCATTCCTTTTTCAATCAGCCGGTCTGCTTCTCTTCTTGAACATACGCCGGCATCACTTAGATATTTATTCAGTCTAATCATTCTGTAACACTCCACTGATGCTGTTATCTTTTACAAAAGTATTACCATTATACAGGAAAAGTACACTTGTAATCTTATTCTCTTCCATAACATCCTTAATATTATCATAATAATATCTTGGATCGATCACTATGATCTCCCTGTAATAATCCGTCAGGAACGGAATCAGGCTGTTCGCATACGAATCCTTAAAGATCAGAAGTCTGTCCGTAGAATCAGCCGTCGTCCTGATATCTAACATCGGATAATTGCCACCCAGGAACAGAGCATATTTATCTTTGCCTTTTAATTTTGATGTATCATAAAGTGTTCCTGTCTTTTTCTTTTCATTTACATTATTTACCACTACTTGTGTTGCCTTTTCAAGATCATCCGGTGCATAGATATAAATCGGCTCTTCATAGCTGGTCTCATAGCCGCTGGTGGACGAAAGTGTTCCATTGAATTCCGTCGTTACTGCATAAGGCTTTAATTCCTGCTGCTTACCTGTATCAAGCTTCATGGAAGCTGCCAGTTCCTGATATCCATAATAAGCACCCAGTGTCGTCCAGTGATGATCGGTACGGTAATACAAATCTTCCGACTTATGCTTGTTCAAAGCATCTGTCACATTGATCCACTGAAAAGAATCACCAAGTGTATCTTTAATCTGTGTAAACTGCTGGTTCTGATCTTCTGTCACTGCATGTTTCGGAAGTTCGTCTGCCTGGATATTCGCTGCATCCGGCACCAGCATCATGTACATCGGAATATCCTTATACGTTTGCTGAAATTCTTTCATTGCTGTCAGATTCGCATTCATCTGTGTTTCATCCGGTGTTGCAATGTCCTCCAGCAGATAATGGTCTTTTCCTTTGAATACGCCATTGGACTTACGTTTTCCGGAAAGAAGGTCCAGATTACTCTTTAACGATACCCAGAAATCTCTTCCCGTGAACTGATCTGACACATATGATTCATACTGTTCCATCCATCTTCCACTTTCAATTCCCGAAAGTGTCAGTTGTGGCCGTTGTTCCAATGCCCGGTTTTCTTTTTCAGAGAACTTTCTGTCGCCAGTTGCCACATTCACAACACAGATGATTCCAAGCATTAACAGAAATACCAGCGCTATAAATTTATTTCTTTGCAATTGTCTTCTTCTCTCTCTCTTTCTCTTTCTTCGTAATCTCTCTTCCCTTGAGAGATTATTTCTTATTCTCTCATTCCTTAGCTCTTCCATCGTGGCCTCTAAAATCTAAAATACAAGAACGGATTATACGTTTCCGTCACCAGATATGCGATGCTGACCACAAATAAAATCACGTATACAACCCCATTTATCATCGTTGTATTCCATCTTCTGGACCTCATCCGGTGCTCATATCTGACATGCACATATCTTGTTGAACCAATCGCCAGCATCAGCCACAATACCAGATTGGTTGTAAGCAGATACAGACTTTCCTGATCCACAATGCCATGTGCTCCCACACCAAACATTACTTTCATATATTCAAGAGCCTGTCCAAGTGATGAACTGAAGAACAATACCCATCCAATCACAATCAAAAATATACTGTAAATATGACTAAATATTCCCGGAATTTTTTCCAGAACCGGTGCCAGCAGATATTTTTCAATAATCAGTATGACACCATAATATAATCCCCACACCACAAAATTCCATGCAGCTCCGTGCCAGAGTCCGGTCAGTAACCACACTACCAGCAAATTGAAAATGTGTCTTGCTGCCGATACCCGGTTTCCACCAAGCGGAATATATACATAATCCCTGAACCAGCTGCTAAGGGAAATGTGCCATCTTCTCCAGAATTCTGTAATGCTTTTTGACACATACGGATAATTAAAGTTCACACACAGCTCAAATCCGAACATTTTTCCAAGTCCGATCGCCATATCCGAATATCCACTAAAGTCAAAATAAATCTGGAACATATAGGCAAATGCCCCAAGCCATGCCGTCAGTACGGATACATTTCCTTTTGAAAGTCCGGTTACTTCTGTAAATATCATGCCAGATGTATTAGCTAAAAGTACTTTTTTCGCAAGTCCTCTTATAAAGAACATGCATCCGTCACCGAATTTTCCAATGGAATGCCGTCTGTGTGTAAGCTGTTCATCAATATCTGCATACTGTACGATCGGGCCTGCGATCAATTGTGGGAACATCGTTACATATAATGCAAAATTAAGCAGATTCTTCTGTACCTTCACTTTTCCACGATACACATCTATGATATAAGACATGATCTGGAAGGTATAGAACGATATTCCGATTGGCAGTGCCAGTGCATGATATTTGATATGCACCGGAAATACGTGGTTGATCGTATCCAGCACGAATCCTTCATACTTGAAGAATCCAAGAATCGCAATATTAACCATAATATTAAATACAAGGCTCCTCTTCGCCTTTTTTTTGTTTTCCAGATTTCTTGCAATGTCCAGTCCGCTGATATAGTTAAATAATATAGACAATATCATCAGGAAAATGTATACCGGCTCTCCCCACGCATAAAACACAAGGCTTGCCAGTAACAACACTGGATTTCTACATGCCGCCGGCAAAACATAATATAATATCAGCACAACCGGCAAAAACGTAAATAAGAATACAATACTGCTAAATAACATTTCTCTAATTCCTTTAATTATCGAATACTTTTTCTAAATGCCTCATCAATCTTGTCCGCATCTTTTGAAACCACAAGGATTGTATAGGAACCTTTGGATTCCACAACTGCTGAACGAAGTAGTTTTGTCTGTTCTACCCCATATCCTTCAAAGCTCTTCTTTTGCGTATCCAGACGTGTCTGGACTGCTTTTTCGATATCTTCTATCTGGCTTTCGTCTTTTACTTTTACAACCAGCACTTCATTAACACTCATGACATCATTTGGAATATACAGCATTACGCCATCATAATCATTGGCATTTAATCCGTAGTATTTTTTCAGATCCTGTGCACTTCCTTTGGACATGCCTTTCGTCTTCATAACTTTTGTAATATTCTTTTCAATGGTATCTACCGGCACATCGCTGCTGCCTTCTCTTGAAATCAGAAATACTACATACATGACCAGTACCAGTACCATCAGATATTTCAAAATATTAATAAGATCTATCTTTCCATTTTTCATTATAATCCTGCTTCCTCTGCCATATTATAGACCCATTTCTTATAATAGGATGGTGACATATGAACGCCGTCACTTGCATAAAACTGCTGTTCTACAAGGTCCGTATTATCAATAAATCCTACTTTTTCCTGCTTGCACAATGCTTTCAACGCCTTGTTAAACTCTGGGACTTTTCCATATACCGGCTTATTCTTAACTGCTGCCTGCGAAGTCGGCAGAACACTGTTTACATAGATATCCGTATCCGGAAGTGCTTTTTTCAGTTCTTCGATCACAGGCTTATATGCTTTTACAAATCCCTGTGCATCTCCATTCTGCGCCTCTAAGTCATTCATACCATAACATAAAAATATGGTAGACGGCTTCATCTTCTTTGCTTTATCGATATGTGCCCTTAGCTTTTTATTGCTGTTATCTGTCACACCAGTTCCACGGTCTGCCTGTACATTTGCCGCATTTAACACTCCATATTCATAGAGTCCCTGTGTGATGGAATCTCCCATCACCAGTGCATCTTTGAACTTTACACTTGGTTTTATTTTATCTGCCGCCTGTGCTGCCAGACGTTCTTCTTTTTCAAGCTTTTGTATGCTTTTATCCACGGATGCAACATCTGTCTCATCCATAGTTTTCAGAATCCCGGTCCCTTTCTTCGTATCAAGATCCGGATTCGTAAGCTTCATAGTGACAGCAATTGCAACAATCACAGTCACAATCGCCACCAGAAGCAGAAAAGTCCGAACCATATGATCTTTTTCATACGGTTTCAGCTCTTTTCTTTCATATTCTCTATCTTTCATCTCTATTTCTTGTCTGTCCACGAAAATGATCTCCTTTTTTCGCTTCTTTCTTTGGTTACATACGTATATCTAAATAATTGTACTGTTTTTCTTTTTAAATGTCAATTATTCACTCATTCTATGTTATGATAGAATTCATAGAAAATTTAGGAGGTTTCCTTATGACCATATATTCATTATCAGCCAAAAACTGTATGTCACACCTGTTATTAAAAGAAACATTCGACCAGTTCTCCTTCATCGAAGCAGAATTCACAACCTGGGGGAAATTCAGGCTCGACGGCTACCTGCAGGAAGACTTCTTCGACGAAAAACCAGAAGAGACCTACGCCCGCTGGGAAAAAGCCCGCGACTTTTGTTTCCAGATCATCCGCGGCAAACGCACCCCGTTAAACTTCAAGATCATACTGGCCCTCCCGGCTGATCAATACCCGGATTTTCTGACCCGCCACGGCCTTACCGCCTACCGCCCGGAAAACATCCAGGGACTCTACCTCAACTTCCACTATGACGGCACCACCCTGCACTGCACCACCGGCACCGCACTTACCACCTTCACCCTCGACAAAACCCTGGAACAATCCTGGGACCAGGAAGCCAGAACCATCCTTAAAACCAACCAAATCGAAGGCGACTACTAAAAAACAAAAACACCGCACGGCTATGTCCATTTCCATAGCCACACGGCGTTTTCACTTCTACAGTTTGCCGGCGAAACGGTCGCAGAGCAACGTGGATACCGCGCCTCAGGCGTCCGCCTGCGAACACCTCCCGCGCTCCTACGCTTCCACAAAAAACCTACTTCGTAAGCAACATCATTATTTCATTACTTCTCTGCACAAATGCTGTCATCTCCTCCGGACTAAGCGGCTTATGCGCCAGCATAGCCAGATCATATAACTGCTTGCAGATAATACTTGTATTCTCACTATCCTTATGCTCAACCACATACTGAACCAGCGGATGATTAGCATTCAGAATCAACGTACTTGTCGTACCCATATCCATTCCGCTCATACCATACATCTTCATCATTTCCTGCATACGGCGGTTCTCTTCTGACAGTGTCATCATAGAAGCAACTTTTTCATCTTTTAATTTTTCAATCTTAACATCCAGATTTTCATTACCAAGTTCTTTGCGGAAAATCTCTACCAGACTGTCAGAAGTCTTCTGGAATGCTTCTTTTTCATCTTCAGCAACTTCTTCTTTCGCACCTTCTGTTACATCTGCATCGATTCTCTGGAACTTGATGTTCTGATTGCGCTGCTCTAACTGTGTAATAAATGGTGAATCAATATTATGTCCCAGGATTACAGCATCCATTCCCTGATTCTTGAACATGTTGATGTACTGGCTCTGCTGAATCTCATCTGTTACATAGTAGATAATTGTCTTATCTTCTTTATTCTGATCGTCTGCTTTATCTTCCTCTGTCTTAGCCTCTGGTTCTTCTACCTTTCCGCCATTTGCTTCGATACAGTCTTTCAGTGTCAGATATTTGTGATCCAGGTTCTTGAACAGAACTGCATCTTTCATCTTGTCACAGAATTTTTCATCTTTTAAGCAGCCAAACTTGATAAACGGACTGATGTTATCCCAGTATTTTTCATAATCTTCTCTCTTTGTCTTGCACATTCCGGAAAGCTTATCTGCAACTTTCTTAGAAATGTATTCAGAAATTTTATTTACAAATCCGTCATTCTGCAGTGCACTACGCGATACATTAAGCGGCAGGTCCGGACAATCAATGACTCCCTTTAATACCATCAGATACTCTGGGATAACTTCTTTGATATTGTCAGCGATAAATACCTGGTTATTATATAACTTAATTGTTCCTTCGATAGAATCATACTCTGTATTGATTCTTGGGAAGTACAGGATTCCCTTTAAGTTAAATGGATAATCCATGTTCAGGTGGATCCAGAACAGTGGCTCTTTGTAATCCATGAATACTTTACGGTAGAACTCCTGATAATCCTCATCGCTGCATTCATTTGGATGTTTTGTCCACAGTGGATGGATGTCACTTAATGAAACCGGACGTTTTTTAATCTTTACTTTTTCTTTGGCCGGTTCTACTTCCACCATTTCTTTCTCGCCGTTTTCATTTTCTTTTTCTTCCATCTTGGCATCTTCGTGAATATGCTCGATGACTTCATCATCATCTTTTAAGTCTGCCTCATCGATAGTTTCATATTCTGGTTCTGCATTTGCCTTTGAAAGGAAGATCTCAACTGGCATGAATGAACAGTATTTCTGAAGTACTTCTCTCATTCTGTATTCGTTAGCAAACTCAAGGCTGTCTTCATTAAGATACAGAGTCATAGTAGATCCGACTTCCTGTTTGTCGCCGTCTTCCATCTCGTACTCTGTTCCGCCATTGCTTACCCAGTGTACCGGTTTTGCACCTTCTTTGTAAGACAGTGTATCGATATGCACTTCATCTGCTACCATAAATGCTGAGTAGAATCCAAGACCAAAGTGTCCGATCATATCGTCTTCTGTTGTTTTATCTTTATATTTTTCAAGGAACTGTGTAGCTCCGGAAAATGCGATCTGTGTAATGTATTCTTCTACTTCATCGGCTGTCATACCAAGACCGTTATCTGTGAATTTCAGAGTTTTCTCTTCTGGATTTACTTCTACTTTAATTGCCGGTTTGTAATCATCCGGTAACTGATATTCCCCCATCATATCCAGTTTCTTTAACTTTGTGATTGCATCGCATCCATTAGATACTAATTCACGTGCGAAAATATCGTGATCGGAATATACCCATTTTTTAATAATTGGGAAAATGTTTTCACTGCTGATTGACAAACTACCTTTCTTTGCTGCCATTGTAAATCACTCCTATTTCTTCTAAATTTATTATTCATATGATGTCCGGTATATGTGCTGTCCCCGGATTATTGTATCGCGGACAGTTTCCTGACATCTGGCATTTCATTTTTCTAACAGATATGATAATACTGTAAATTTTAAAAGTCAATAGAAAATTAGCACTCTTTAAAAAAGAGTGCTAATAATTCTGTGAAGTTTATAAAACAATTATTAATTTTTATCCTTCAGCCTATATTCATTTTTTCCACCTATCCTTCAGATTAGATATTTACATATATACTGCAGTCTGATTATTCAATACTCTTAAGCGATTCTACCATATCGATCTTTTTTAATTTAAAATACATCACCCAGTTTACGAATAGCGAGAAGCCTATCGTAAATAAAAAGCTGTAGATAAAGCTTGGCAGATTGATATTCCGCCCGAACATTGCAGCATCTACTTCCACCGTCTGAATAACAAACTGATGCAGTATCTTTCCAAATACAATTCCCACAACCGCTCCGATCAGGGTCAGCAGAACATTTTCACGAAATACATACTCTGCCACTTCCATATCGTAGAAACCGAGTACTTTCAGTGTCGCAAGCTCTCTTTGCCGCTCCGTAATGTTGATGCTGTTCAGGTTATAAAGGACAACAAATGCCAGCATTCCGGCCGAAACGATCAGAACAATGATCACCAGATTCAGACTGGCCAGCATATCATCCAGCTGATCTTTGATATCATGCAGATAAGAAATCGTTAAGACCTGATCCTGCGCCAATATCTTTTCTCCTGCTTTTTTTACCTGTTCATCCGAATATCCTGTTTTTGTGCGGAACATGATACAGTTGTAGTCTGCATCTTTTCCATATACTTTCTTATAATATTCCGGTGTGTAATATATGTAATGCCCCATATAATTCTCACAGATATGTGCAATTTTTACCGTTCCGCTTTTTTCATTTCCCGCTTTTACCTGGATGGTATCTCCTTCTTTTACATTCAGAAGCTTTGCCGTCTTTTCGCTTACAATCACTCCGTTATCTGTAAGCTTATATGATTCCTTCGTCTTCCGGTCATGAAAATCAACATATTTACCGGCATCTTTAGAATTTCCCAGAACACACTGATATACGCTTCTCTTTTTGCTTCCCTTAGACGCTGTCACACTGCGCATGTCCGCATCCATGAATGTCTGAATATCCTGATCTTTTTTCAGATAATCTTTCAATTCTTTCTTATCGGTCTTTGTCACGCCATCTTTATAAAAAATGTGTCCGTCATACAGTTGGATCTCATCATATTGGATATCTGCGATTTCATATACGGAATCTTTCACTCCATATCCGACTAACATAAGTGCCATACAGCCGCCGATTCCGAATATGGTCATGAAAAAACGTTTTTTATAGCGCATCAGATTCCGGATGGTTGATTTCCATGTAAAATTCATCCGTTTCCAGATGAACCCGATTCGTTCTAAGAATACGCGTCTTCCTTTTTTCGGTGCAGGCGGACGCATGAGCACTGCTGGTTCCGCTGCCAGTTCTTTATAGCATGATGCAAGTGTTGCTCCCATCGTACATACGATTGAAGCCGCTGATGCCATCACTGCGTAACTCATATGATATGGCACATAGATCTTTGGAATGTGTGGGTACATGATCTCATAGGCATAGATTATAATAAAGGGAAGAACCTTCTCTCCAACCAGCACTCCGATGACGCTGCCTCCCGCCGTTGCAAGAAGTGCATAGCCGAGATATTTTGACGCAATGGAAAAGTTACCGTAGCCCAGTGCTTTCATCGTACCAATCTCGATTCTCTGTTCTTCTACCATACGTGTCATGCCGGTCAGACTAATAAGCGCCGCAACCAGGAAGAACATTACCGGGAATACCTTTCCAATTGCCCGCATACGGTTCGCATTTTCTCCAAATCCGTCATATTCGACCAAAGTGCTTCTATTATATACATACCATTTTGGATTCTTTATCTTCTGGATCTGCTTTCTGGCATCTGCAATCTTTTTCTCGCCTTTTGCAATCTCTTCTTCGGATGTCTTCTTCCCATCTTCGTATTCTTTTCTGGAATCTGCAAGTTTTGCTTCGTTCTCGGCAATTTCCGCTTCGCCTGTTTGCAATGCCTGTTCCTGTGTCTGCAGTTCGGCTTTTCCGGCGTCTAGCTGTTTCTGACCGGATGTTATCTGCGCTTTTGCTTTTGCAAGCTGTGCTTCACTGGCATCTAACTTTGCTTTTGCCTGATCAAGTTCAGCTTTTCCGCTTGTAAGCTTTTGTTTTGCAGCTTCTAGTTCTGCCTTCTTCGTCTGGTATTCCTGCTCCTGCGCCTCCAGCGTCTGTTTTGTTTCCTGTGCCTGTTGTTCTAATGCCTGAATTCTTCGTAACAACTCCTGATTCTGGTCGTTTCCACTTCCGGCATCCGTTCCGCCATTATCATTCTGTCCTGGCTGTTGTTCTTCATCTTGTATCTGATCTGTCGCAGCGCCTGCTTCAGATTCTTCTTTTTCTTCTGTAATCTGCGCATAGATTTGTCCGGCTGCGCCTGCTGCCTGTGCCTTCAATGCTTCGATTGTATTCAGAAGCTCCTGATATCCGGCCCAGCCTTTATCCAGTTCAGCCCGATACACAACCAGTCCCTGTTCTCCGGACTGAATCTGTGCCTTTGCTCCGGCACTTTGTGCATCGTAGGCTGCTTTTCCCTGCTCATACTGCTTTTTTCCCTGTTCCAGTTGTTTTAATCCGGATTCGTATGTCTGCTTTGCCTGGTCCAGTTCCTTTTGTTTCTGATCTAAGGTCTGTCTTGCCGATGCAATCTGAGACTTTCCACTGGCTATCTTTTCTTTTGCCTCATTAAGCTGCGTCTCACCGTCTGTGATCTGCCTGTTTGCATCGTCAAGTTTCTGCTGTGACTCTGCTTTCCCATCGTCCAGATCTTTCTGTGCTTTTGCAATCTTTTCTTCTGCCTCTGTTTCCAGATTTTCTTTTCGTATTCTGCCTCTTTCTTCTGTGATTGCTTCGATCTGCTTTTTGACGGTCTTTACTTTCTTTTTGTATGCGCCTGTATAAGCAGTCAGGTCTTTTGCACCTTCCACCTGCACATACATTTCCGTATACACATCCAGATCAAATGTCTTTTCCTGTACTACTACGAATCCATTGATCGTGCCGGTTCCAATCGTCGTGCTTCCTCTGCTAAGGGAAATATAACACGGAGAATTTCCTTTTCCTACAACTTTCAGTTCATCTGTCTTCAATGTATCTGTTACCGGATCGTCTGTGCCAGACTTTAACTTAATCGTCTCTCCAACCTCATAATTCATCTGGTCATCTACCAGACATTCCCCCGCTTTTTGGGGCATACGTCCTTCGCTTACCGTAATCTTATTCATGTCGTCCATTGCCGACATCACATGAAGTACATATTGCTTTTTATTCTTTATATTCAGGAAATCGGCACTGTAGGCACCTTCTGCTTTCCCGACTCCTTTTACTTTTCCAACCTCCCGGACATCTTCTTTCGTGATTCCAAGTGTGCTGACCGCCTTGATATCCATCAGGTCCGACTCATCAAAATATGCATCTCCTGTAATCCTCATCGAAGGTTCGGATGCACGGATTCCGGAAAAGAACGCAACGCCAAGTGCTACGATAAAGAGAATAGACAGGAAACGCCCCCTGCTTCTTCGGATTTCCATATAAAAATTCTTACGTGTTATCTTCTTTGCCATGTCTCCTGTCACCTCCATTATTTACCATTCGATTGTTTCTACTGGTACCGGATCTGCATTCTCTATGATCTGATCCACACGTCCGTTCTTAATCTTTATTACCCGGTCTGCCATCGGCGCAATTGCCGAATTGTGCGTGATCAGGATGACTGTCATTCCACTGTTCCGGCATGTATCCTGCAGTAGTTTTAAGATGGACTTTCCTGTATTATAATCAAGTGCTCCTGTTGGTTCATCACATAATAACAGCTTCGGATTCTTCGCAAGTGCTCTTGCAATCGACACTCTCTGCTGTTCTCCTCCCGATAACTGCGCCGGGAAGTTATCAAGCCTTTCTCCAAGTCCTACATTTTCCAGAACCTCTTTTGCATCCATGGGGTTCTTACATATCTGAAGTGCCAGCTCTACATTTTCCAGTGCCGTCAGATTCGGGATCAGGTTATAGAACTGGAAGACAAATCCGATATCATCCCGTCTGTAAGCCGTCAGCTGCTTTGCCGGATATCCTGCGATATCCTGCCCGTCTACCAGAACCTGCCCTTCTGATGCAGTATCCATTCCGCCAAGGATATTCAGTACGGTTGTCTTTCCGGCCCCGCTTGGTCCGACTACAACTGCAAATTCACCCTTCTTAATCTCAAAGTCGATCCCGGCTGCTGCCATGATTTCTACTTCGCCCATCTTATATATTTTTTTTACGTCTTTTAAGGTCACAAATTCACTCATGTATACTCCCTTCTTCCAGTGTCTGTCTGAAAAATCATTCCTGCGTTCTGCATTCTCTGCTTTACAGAATATTTTGCCTTCATTTAAAAGCATCCCCACAAATTGTGACATATCTCTTGCAAAAAGCATTTTTCAGACACACTTTAGAATTTTTCAAAAAACCCCTGATAGTCGGTCGACTCTATTTTTTCTGTTGGCACAAGTTTTATTTTGGTATCTTCTTCCAGTTCAATTGTTGCATCTTTTGGTAATACCAGGTAATGGAAGGTCTCTCCATATAATCCGTCCGACGTCAGGCAATGGTAATCTTCTTCATCCCCATCTTCATCATAAATGTCAACATTTACATCTCCTCCTGATACAAGGCTCATGTCATAGATGCCCGGTGCAAAATCCTCTCCTGCTGTCAGCGTCTTTTCTCCTTTCGCTGTGATCGTCTCCGTAAGCGGATTCGTCTGTGCATTCATTCCTACAGATTCTGTTTCCTGTGCATTTTCTGTGTGTAATCTCATCTTTTTTTCACACTCTAATGTAAGTACCGCACCTTTATAGAGACGGATATCCTTCATCTTTTCACCGTTTTCTTCATATATGTATATCTGATTCTCTGAATCATCTACATCCAGCGAATCCGTTTCACTTTCAGGTGTGATGGTATAGACTCCTTCCGGTATTTCAAATCCTACTATATAATGTCCGGTTCCAAGTTCATAATCCGCATTTTCTCCTTCTTCAGGAATCTCACGGGCTGCGTACAAATACCTGATTGCCGGATCTTCCGGAGTTTCAAATCTTGCATCTTTTAGCATATAATTCGCCATATATTTTATTTCATCTTTATATGTACCATATAATATACTTATAACTCCCGCTGCTATAACTACACCAATTACAATTCCCAGACCTTTCTTTTTTCTGCTCTCCGGATCTGGTTGTCCAAATTTCTTTTTACTTCCCTGTCCATTCATGCGATAGCCCCATTTTGCAGAACTATCTATTTCCGGTCTGTTTTCTCCAAATATGTCGTCTGGCATTTTCTTCCGTTCTTTGCTTTTTTTATTGCTTTCCGTCTTTCTTTTTGGCACATGCATGCTATTTTTCCCGTTATCTTTATCATGTACATGTGTCAGGGGCATATGATCACAATCGCTCTGGTTGATTCTGTAATTTTTGTCTGATTTGGTATTGTCTAATCCGCACTCTGTACAGATCATATCACTATTTAACTTTCCACCGCATAAGCTGCATCTTTTTCCAAACATATCTCTTACCTCCGGTGCTTTCTTACATTTTCTATAATTATATATTATCATGAGACAACTTCCTAAGAAAGCAGAATATAAAAAAACAGGAGACTGATTTTCATCAATCTCCCATTTCACTTTTCAAGAGCTGTCACTGACAGCTTTTCTGCTATTTTATTAACTTTCATCCACCTGGGACACATAAAAAGCCACTGTACCTGTCCCCATGGTCTATTTCAACATCTCGCGCAGTTTCTGGTTTACCATTCCCGGATTTGCCTTTCCTTTCATGGCCTTCATTGTCTGTCCAACCAGTGCACCAAGCGCTTTTTCTTTACCGCCTTTGTAATCAGCGATAGCTTTTGGATTCTTTGCGATTACTTCTTTTAATACTTCTTCCAGCGCGCCTTCATCATTCACGGTCTTTAATCCATGTTCCTCAACATAGCTTTCCGGATCTACATCTTTTTCAAATACCTGTTCAAATACTTCTTTTGCAACGGAACTGTTAATCGTTCCAGCCTCAGCAAGTTCAATCAATTTGGCCAGGTTTTCCGGTGAAAAGCTGATATCTTCAGCTTCCATACCGTGTTCTTTTAACAGACGCATCGTCTCTACCATCAGCCAGTTGGATACTTTCTTAGGTTTTCCACAGATTGCTGTTGTCTTCTCAAAGATATCTGCCATGTGCTTAGATTCTGTAAGAATCTCTGCATCATACTGCGGGATATCGAATTCTTTTTTGTAACGTTCCAGTTTTTCATCTCGGAATTCCGGCTGTTTTGCTTTAATCTTATCGATCCATTCGTCATCGATCACGATCGGTACCAGATCCGGTTCCGGGAAATATCTGTAATCCTGCGCATCTTCTTTGGAACGCATCGCATGCGAAGACTCTTTGTTATCATCCCATCTTCTGGTCTCCTGAACGACAGCCTTACCTTCTTCGATCAGCTCGATCTGACGCTCTCTTTCTCCTTCGATGGCTCTTGCGATTGCCTTGAATGAGTTCAGGTTCTTCATCTCTGTTCTGGTTCCGAATTCCTGTGTGCCAACCTCTCTTACGGATAAGTTGACATCGGCTCTCATTGAACCTTCCTGGAGTTTACAATCCGATGCTCCAAGATACTGGATGATCGTTCTTAATTTTTCCAGATATGCAATAACTTCTTCGGATGAGCGCATATCCGGCTCGGATACAATCTCTACAAGCGGTACACCGCTTCGGTTAAAGTCTACAAGCGATGTATCATCCCATTCATCATGTACCAGTTTTCCGGCATCTTCTTCCATATGCATCTCATGGATACGCACCTTTTTCTTCGTATCACCTACTGTGATCTCTACATAACCATTTCTTGCGATCGGCTGATAGAGCTGTGAGATCTGGTAGTTCTGCGGGTTATCCGGATAGAAATAGTTCTTACGGTCGAATTTACACACTCTGGTGATATCACAATGAGTTGCAAGTCCGATTCCCATTGCATATTCTACAACCTGCTTGTTCAGTACAGGCAGTGAACCTGGCATACCGGTACATACCGGACATGTATGTGTATTTGGTGCTCCTCCGAATGCGGTACTGCATCCGCAGAAGATCTTTGTCTTTGTTGCAAGTTCTACATGGACCTCAAGTCCAATGACGGTTTCATACTGTTTTGTCATGACTATCTGTCCCCCTTTGCAAGTTCTGGTCTTTCATACGTTCTCGTCTGCTCAAATGTATAAGCTGTCTGTATGATCTTGTTTTCCTCAAAGCAGTTACCAATCAGCTGCATACCGACCGGAAGTCCTTTGCTGTCTTTTCCTACCGGAATGGTAATTCCCGGAAGTCCTGCAAGGTTTACAGAGATTGTGTAAATGTCTCCAAGATACATCTGGATCGGATCACTTAAGCTCTTTCCAAGCTCTGGCGCTGTTGTCGGAGCAGCCGGAGCTACGATCACATCGTATTTTTCAAATGCTTTGTCAAATGCTTTCTTGATCAGTGCTTTTGTCTTCAATGCTTTCAGATAATATGCATCATAATATCCCGAACTAAGTACGAACGAACCAAGCATGATTCTACGTTTTACCTCTGGTCCGAATCCTTCGGAACGGGATTTCTTATACATGTTGTGAAGTCCTTCGTATTCTTCCGTACGGTAACCATACTTCACACCATCAAAACGTGCCAGGTTCGAACTTGCCTCTGCCGATGCGATAACATAATATGCAGGAATTGCATATTTTACAAGGCTTAAATCAAATTCTTCCACAATTGCACCTTTTTCTTCCAGTACCTTTACTGCCTGTAAAATATTTTCTTTAACTTCCTTATCCAGGCCGTCTCCAAAATAATCCTTTGGAATACCGATTCTCATACCCTTTACATCATCTACCAATGCACTGGTAAAATCATAGCTTTCACGCTTAATAGATGTACTGTCTTTTGGATCATAAGATGCAATCGTCTCAAGAATCGTTGCACAGTCTGTAACATCCTTTGCCACTGGTCCGATCTGATCAAGCGAAGAACCATATGCGATCAATCCATAACGAGATACGGTTCCGTAAGTCGGCTTGATTCCAACCACACCACAAAATGAACTTGGCTGCCGAATCGATCCACCGGTATCAGATCCAAGTGCGTATGGTGTCTCTTCTGCTGCTACTGCTGCACATGATCCACCGGAAGAACCACCCGGAACATGCTCCAGATTCCATGGGTTCTTTGTCGGTCCAAAATAAGATGTCTCTGTTGTACTTCCCATAGCAAACTCGTCCATGTTCGTCTTTCCTATGATCACAGCGCCTGCTTCTTCCAGATTCTTTACTGCCTCTGCTGTGAACATCGGATGAAAGTTACCAAGGATCTTAGAACTGCATGTCGTAAGCATCCCCTTAGTACACATGTTATCCTTGATCGCTACCGGCACACCGGCAAGTGGTCCGGTCAGCGTGCCATCATCAATCAGCTTCTGTACTTCTTCTGCTCTTTTTAAAGCGCCTTCTTTATCAAGTGTTACAAAGCTGTTCACGTCTTTTTCTACTTTTTCTATCTGTGCAATGAAGGCTTTCACGGCATCCACTACAGATATCTCTTTTGCTTTTATCTTTTTTCCAAGCTCTACTGCTGTAAGACTTGTCATATCCATATCCGCTTATCCTCCTATCCGATTGTCTTTGGTACTTTGAAGCTCTGGTCTTTTTCCAATGGTGCATTGGCAAGTGTATCCGCACTTCCGTCCCCGTTCGTTACAACATCCTCACGGAATACATTGTTCACCGGAAATACATGTGACATAGGTTCAATCCCGTCTGTATCTAATTCATTTAACGTGTCTATATAATCTAACATTTTTTCCATATCTGCCTTGGCATCTTCTTTTTCCTGACCGGACAATTCCAGTTTTGCAAGGATACCAACATATTCTATGGTTTCATCTGATATTTTATTTGCCATCTTTTTTCATCCTCTCAATATCATAATTATGGTTCCAGTCTGCTTAAGTCTCTTGGGAACAATGTTGTCTCTCTTACATTGTCTTCCCCAAGTAACTGCATGGTCAGTCGTTCCAGTCCGATTCCAAGGCCTCCGTGTGGCGGCATTCCATGTTTGAATGTAGCAAGATATTGTTCCATTCCTTCTTCTGTCATTCCCCTTGCTGCGATCTTCTCTGTCAGCATCTTATAATCATGGATACGCTGTCCACCGGTTGTGATCTCAAGACCTCTGAACAACAAGTCAAAGCTTAATGTATATCTTGGATCTTCCGGATCATCCATTGCATAGAACGGACGTTTCTTAGACGGATAATGAGTGACAAATACAAAATCACTTCCCCACTCTTCTTTTGCGTAGCGTCCGATCAGCACTTCCTCTTCCGGTTCCAGATCGAATGGGTTTCTCATCTTATGGTTGTATTTTTCAGCAACAATTTCTTTGATATCTGCAAATTTTACTGCCGGGATCTGGCTTACGTCCGGAAGCTCTACTCCCAGAACCTTCAGCTCTCTTGCATAATCTTTCTTTAATAATTCCATGGCATACTGAAGGAATCCCGTCTCCATTGCCATAATATCTTCAAATCCATCAATATATCCCATCTCAAAGTCAAGACTGGTATATTCATTCAGATGGCGCTTTGTGTTATGTTTTTCTGCACGGAATACAGGTGCTGTCTCAAATACTCTGTCAAATACACCAACCATCATCTGCTTATAAAACTGAGGGCTCTGCGCCAGTACTGCCGGTCTATGGAAATACTCCAGTTTGAAAATATTTGCCCCGCCTTCTGCTCCTTTGGCCCCGATCTTTGGTGTATGGATCTCTGTAAATTCCTGACTGTAAAGGAAATCTCTGAATGCTCTTGTAAGTCCTTCCTGAATTCTGAATTTGGCACGCTCCCGGATGTTTCTAAGGGAGATAGAGCGATAGTTCAGTTTTGCTTCCAGAGATGTGTTCAGTTTCCATTTGGAAATTGCAAGCGGCATCATCTCGTCTTCCGGCTCGCTTAGGATCTTTACGCTCTCCATACGGATTTCAATGCCGTTTGGTGCTTTTTCATTCTGTTCTAAGACGCCTTCCACTTCAAGAGTTGCTGCCTCTTTGATGTCTTTCAGATCAAAATCAGCACTTCCTTCTTCATAGACACACTGAAGCAGACCTTCTCTTTTTCTTAAGATTACAAATGCAACGGTTCCCATGTCGCGGATCGTATGCACGGCTCCATTGACTTTTACCTTTGCTCCTGCTTCTGTCTGTTCCAGTAATTCGTTGATTTCTTTTGTCTCTTTTGGCTTTACACCTGTTAAATACTCCATGTTCTTATCCTCCTATTCTTCCCGGGACGAACAGCGTTTTTCAATATTTTATGTTCTGAAATATTTATTATAAAATGTAATTTTTATTCATTTTTTTACTTAGAAACATAAAAATCCGTCCTGGAATACATACTTGTATCCCGGGACGGATATCATCTTCGCTATCCGCGGTACCACCCGCATTGAATCTCAAAGCTGTATAGTGCTTTCTAAGATTCCTCTTTTCGTGCGTAACGTGCAGTCTACGTACCAACCTACTTTTATTCGGCTTACCTTATTTACTTGTTCAGTTGGTCTGCTCCAGAGTGTTCCCTATTGTCCTCATTCCCCAAGCGGTGCTCTCAGTCGGTGACACCACATTCCTGTCAGGTTCCAGAGTCCAGAGTCTCTTTCATCGCTTTACTATACTAAATTTTGTTTAAATGTTAGCACATGTCTTTTATGATTTCAAGAGGGAATTTTTAATTTTGTTAAAAAATACATGCTCCCGCTTTTATGTTCCTACTTTTCTGGTATGATTTACCAACTCCACAATCTGAAAATCATCTGTCTCTTTTCCAATCTGACATAACAGACAACGCATAGACGCCTCTGTTACTTTTCCATCCAGGATCATCGTAATCTTCTGCACACCATCTTCCGTCGTCAGATTCAGCGCATCCACCGTAATCCCATTTAGCTTTGTCATATTCAGGAAGAGATTTAGATTACTCGTCTCTTTTGGGCAGGTAAATGCAATCTTTACCTGTGAATGTTCTGTCTCTGCTGTCACTCCTGCTGCTGTCAATGCTGCAGTTATGACCTTTCCCTGCATCTCCGGCAATAATTCATATTCGTATTTTCTGCAAATACTCATCAGATGTCTTAAAAATGTCTTGTATTCTTCCTGAATCTCAGGCTTTACATCTCCGGCTCTTTTTCCGATGATTTCAAGCTCTCTTTCCAGTACAAATACGTCTCCACCTGTCTGTGCTTTTACTTCTGCAACGTGCTTTCCACATTCCATGCGCTTTAGGAACAGTGGTTTCATCTGGGTATCTATTTCATCTATTGTTTTTCTTACTTCTTTTAATGCCATTTCTATTTCCTCTTGTGAATTTATAATATATTGTACTCTTTATACAACTGCTGACAATAATTTTGATCTTCTGTTGCACGCTGCAACTCATCATATCGTTTGTCTGAAAGCAATCTTTGAGTAAGATTCATAAATCGTTCATGTTCCCTCATACCTTCTTTTATCCCCTCTTTTTTTCCATCTTCACGAATCTGTCGTTCTCTTTCCTCTGCTTTCATAAATTCTGCCTCCATTTCAGCATTATCCTTTATTACCTGCACATTTGCATGAAGCTTTTGAAGACGTTTATCGCATACTTTTTCCAAGTCTACCGATTTACTATCGGAAATATAATGTAAAAAATCAATCAACGAAGATTCTACATCCTTTTTTATCTTACCTTTCGTGTTAAGAATACACTTCGTACATTCATCACCCATTATCAAATCTGGTAATTCTTTACACCTGTTATCAAATGTATATCTATATAAACCTCTTCCGTACAGATCAAAATCACAGATTACAATAATAAACATTGGTTTCAAATTGTCAAACCCACGTTCTCCACTTTTTAACATTGGCGAATCATTAAGTGCCTGATAAAATCTTGTTCTTTTAGGAATATTTCCCTCATTCCTTTTCTGCATTTCAACATCAAACAGTTCTCCAGCCATTGATTCAGCTATAAAATCCATTCGTATTCCTCTTTTCCCGGGAATATTATGAATTACTTTCTGGTTCTGCTTCCACCTTAAATCTTTTAATTCAATTCCAAGTGATAACTCAATAATGTATTTACAGTTTTCCAGATTTTCAGTTATAACATCAAACAAAAAATCATCTGTTAGATTTAAGTCTTTAAATGCCCGCTCTGTCTTTACTGTTTCATCCACTTTCATACTGCCATCATGTACATCCATGTTCATCAGCATATCCTCCTTCGTATATGCAAAGAGAAATCACCCTATTCAATGCTTTTGCAATACATTCCATAATTCTCTCTGCTTGAATAAATATATATGGGTTACAAGCATTGAAAATTCATAGAATGCGAAATGCATAAGTCTTTGATATGGCGTATATGCCAATGAAAATATAGAATCATAATGCTTAACCGAATTGTAGCATATAGTATATAACTTGTCGAGATAAAATACATAATTACTTGCAGTTTTCTTACCCTGCCAGTTATAATAAAGATGAAAGAATCAATCTTTGGGGGATTATTATGATTAAAACATTGTTCAAACACATTTCAAAATACTACAAGGATACCTTCATTCTGGCAATCGCAGGTGTTGTCGTCGGTATACTTGTCGGACTTATTGATGCAGCATTCGGACTGGGACTTAATGCCTGTACCGCTATCCGTACCAGATACTTCTGGTTTCTGATCTGGTTTCTGCCACTTGGCGGAGTATTCATCTGGTTCATCTATCACCAGTTTGGTAAATCCGTCGCAAACGGTATGAAGATGGTCTTCCATGTAGGACTGGGAAAAAATAACAAACTTCCGATCCGCATGGTTCCACTCGCCATCGTCGGTACCTGGACCACACACCTCTTCGGAGGAAGTGCCGGACGAGAGGGGGTTGCCGTACAGATCGGTGCTGCGGTTTCTAATAACGTAGGGCGTCTGGTTGACAAGACCATTGATATCGAAAACAGCAGAAAGATGTTCCTGATCACCGGTATGGCTGCCGGTTTCTCCGGACTTTTCTGTACTCCGCTTGCTGCGATCTTCTTCGCACTGGAAGTACTGGTTGCCGGAAAACTTGAATATCATGCTCTGATTCCCGCAACAGTTGCATCCATCAGTGCAGCATTCACATCCAGAGCACTTGGACTTCGTAAGTTCCACATTAACATACTGGAAACTTTGAATTATCACCCATCTACTTATGACGCTGTACTTCTCCTGAAGCTTGCAGCTATGGGGCTGGTATTCGGAGTTGTCGGATCACTGTTCGCTCTGATTCTCAGATATCTGCGTCTGAAGTTCGCATTCCGTTTTTCTTCTCCTGTGAAGAAAGTTGTGATCATGGGGGCGGTTGTTGCTGTTCTTATGATGGTGTTCCATCAGGGACGATATTCCGGAACCGGTTCAAACCTGATTGCCTTATGCTTTGATGGTACGAAAGATGACGTATATGCTTATGACTGGCTTCTTAAGATGGCACTTACGATCCTGACACTTTCTTCCGGATTCATCGGTGGAGAGGTTGCACCGCTGTTTTCCATCGGTTCCTGCTTAGGCTACGCACTGGGACCTGTATTTGGATTCGACCCGATGTTCGGTGCGGCACTTGGATTCGCTTCTGTATTCTGCAGCGGATCTAATACCTTACTTGCTGCTATCCTTGTTGGCGTAGAAAGTTTTGGATATAATATGCTGCCATTCTTTGCGGTTGTATGTTTTGTATCGTTCATCTTTAACTTTAATAATTCGATTTTTACGGCACAGCGGGTTGCTTTTACACATCCAAGCAGACGTAACAGATTGAAGAATAAAATTGCTGCAAAACGAACTAATAGCTGATTCCAATCTTTGGAATACATAAAGAATCTAATTCCCTGTTTTGATACATTTTTAATCTTTACAAGGCATTAGCTTCGACTTCTTTTCCTGTATACTTTGGTATAAAAAATAAGTGTACATTCTTCCACCGAAGAATTGTACACTTATTTTTATTCCAATGTTCAATTTTTATAACATACGTTCTTTGTTTTCCACAAAACTCTATGCCATAAGTACTTCCTGCGTCTTTCCACAAAAAGCCTATGCCATAATCGGCTTCAGTGCCTCAGCAAGCTTATCTTTCTCAGCCTGTGCCTCAGCAAGATCTTTACCAAGTGTTGTGTAGTAGATCTTGATCTTAGGCTCTGTTCCTGAAGGACGTACGATTACTGTCTCGTTGTTCTCGAGTTTGTAAACTAATACATTTGCTGCCGGAAGTCCTGTCTCTTCTGTCTTTGTGTAGTCTGTTACTTCTGTTACTTTGTAACCAGCGATATTTGCAGGTGCATTGGCACGTAAGTTCTGCATAATTCCTGACATCTTGTCCATTCCGCTAAGTCCAGGGAATTCGAAGCTGTCGATCTTGTTGAGGTAACGTCCGTACTCTGCGTAGATTTCTTCCATTCTCTGTTTCAGAGAGCTTCCGATGCTTCTGTAGTAAGCTGCCATCTCACAGATCAGCATAGATGCGATAACGGCATCTTTGTCACGTACATATGGTCCTGCAAGGTATCCGTAGCTTTCCTCAAATCCGAAGATGAATCTGTCTACTTCTCCAGCTGCCTCTAACTGTGCGATCTGGTCTCCGATCCATTTGAATCCTGTCAGTACGTTTCTAAGTTCTACTCCGTAATGAGCTGCTACTGCATCTGCAAGTGGTGTAGATACAAGAGATTTTACTGCTACTGCTTTTTCAGGCATGGTACCTTTTTCGATACGTCCTGCACATATGTAGTCAAGAAGAAGTACTCCGACTTCGTTACCACTTACCAGTTCATAAGATCCGTCCGGACACTTCATAGCGATACCAACACGGTCTGCATCCGGGTCAGTTGCAAGCATAAGGTCTGCATCTGTCTCTTTTGCAAGATTAAGTCCAAGCTCCAGTGCCTCGAAGATCTCTGGATTTGGATAGCTGCATGTTGTGAAGTATCCATTTGGATATTCCTGTTCTGGTACAATTGTGATATCTGTGATTCCGATGTCTTTTAATACCTGTGTTACAGGAACAAGACCTGAACCATTCAGCGGGCTGTATACCAGTTTTAATCCGGCTGTCTTACACAGTCCCGGACGAACCTGACGGGATTCGATTGCATCGTAGAGTGCTCTCTTACAGTCATCTCCTACGAAGCGGATCAGTCCTTCTTCCACACCTTCTGCAAATGACATGTATTTTGCTCCGGTCAGTACGTCTGTCTTCTGGATCTCTTCGTATACGATTGCTGCTGCATCGTCTGTCATCTGACATCCGTCTGGTCCGTATGCTTTGTATCCGTTATATTTTGCAGGGTTATGAGAAGCTGTTACCATAATACCTGCGTTACAGTTATAATAACGTGTTGCGAATGAAAGTGCAGGTACCGGCATCAGTGCATCGTAGATTCTTACTTTAATTCCGTTTGCTGCAAGTACTCCAGCTGCTGTCTTGGCAAATACATCACTCTTTAAGCGGCTGTCGTAGCTGATTGCTACTGTCTGTGTTCCGCCCTGTGTTTTTACCCAGTTAGCTAATCCCTGTGTAGCCTGACGTACTACATAAATATTCATACGGTTCGTTCCTGCTCCGAGTACTCCACGAAGTCCGGCTGTTCCAAACTTCAGTGCTACTGCAAAACGTTCCTTGATCTCATCATCATTTCCTTCAATTTTTGACAATTCCGGCTTCAGATCTGCATCTTCAAGATCTGCTGCAAGCCAGCGTTTGTATTCTTCCTGATACATCTTTTATCACTCCTACCTATTTCTTTTCGGGGTTTTTTGTATATTTTCACAACAAACCTACTAATAATATACCATTTTTTATACGTTCAGGCAACAAATGAGCCGTAAATTATGTGAAAACTTTTCGTCAATTTTCTTTAAAATCAGAAAAAAGGCAGAAGGCACATGTCTATGTGTTTCTTCCACCTTTTTCATCACCTAAGCAGCACCAGAAAATCTTCTGTAAATACATTCCTTATTTTCAAATGCCTGCTCTGCATTATTTGAAATTCTATTATATCTATGCATTATTCTGCATTTTCTGTACTACTTGTGTTATCTGTACTCTCTGTATCCGAACTGCTGTCGCTGTTATCAACCGTCATCATATTTTTCACGATCGTACTTCCAACTTCATATACCATGTTCGAATCCTTCAGCTGTACATAGCGGTTATCACCATTTTCACTTCCCACATAGATCGTACACGTCTTCTTATCTCCGGACGAACTGTCTTTGTAAGTTGCGGTTACGGTGATTCTGTTTGCCTCATCCAGTCCGTATTTTGCCAGATCTTTTACATTGTAATCTGCACACTGGGTAAGTGAGATTGTTCCCCAGCCACCGGCGAGCTGTGAACGCTCTTTCTTTTTCTTGTAGGTTATTGTCTCACCGTTCTGTGTGACTTCTACTTTTTTAAGATTGCCACTGCTGATGGATGGCACCGTATCATTTTCCGTAAGAGACGACAGGTCAAATGTCAGATCCGATACCAGCGTTCCGGAGATTGTATATACAGAATCAGAATCTCCTGTTATTGCATAATAATTATCGCCGGTTGCATCTCCAATCTCTATTGTTCCCTGGCTTCCATCCTTTGCTGTATAAGAAATCTTATAATTTGGCTTATCCAGTCCGTAATCACTCTTTTCATCCGGATCTTTCAGCTCTCTTACGGCGGTAAGGCCTGTAATCTCTTTTACCGTACTTTTTATCGTACTCTGATTCAGCCTTACACCATCATCTGCATCATAGATCCATTCGCCGTCTTCTTTTGAAAAACTCATCTTACTATCTCCACTCTCATATGAGAATGCTTTCAGATTTTTTACGTCTAACAGGCTGACCGTCTCTTCTTTTTCTTTGGCTTTTTTCTGCTTTTCGCTATGACTGTTCCATGCCTTCATGCCTCCATACATAGCAAGCAGAGCTGCAAGTATAATGACCATGATAATCATCGTCTTTTTCTGCTTCATCCCGATTCCCCTCTTTACGCTTTTCTTCTCTTCCACCAGCACATGAATCCATAGATCAAGATCACAAGCGGAATACCAAAGATTGTCAGGATACTGATCAGTCCGGCGTGCTGCATCGTGTTATTACTTACCTGCAGACTCTTTGCCTTGATTGCTACATTTTTCGTATTATCAAAGTTCGCTGTTACCGCATTCATAAAGAGATCCAGGTTCTCAAGTGTGGAATATGCATCTGTAATCTGTGAATCAATCATCGTTTCGGATGAGATAACGGTCAGACGACTGGTCTTGGCATCACTGTCTGATGAGTTGGATGAATCTGCATCTTCAGAAGTATCGGATGATACCGACTCTGTTGCAACTACTCCGAGATTATAAGTTCCCTCTTCCTGACTGTCTTCTGTTACAGAATATGCATTGTCCGATGTCTGCATGAACGCTGTTGTTGTAATGGTATCTCTTGCAGGATCTGTTGTCGTAAGTCCATGCGCATTGATCATCAGTACCATCTCTGATTCCAGTCCTTTTGCCAGATCTCCGGTCGCTGTGATCTCAGGGAAGATATAATAATAATTGCCCTGATAACTTCTCTGCATATCAGCAATGTATCCGTCCGTCTTCTGCATACCATATTCTTTTAAGACTGCATCCAGATTCGGTGTTGCATCTTCTGACTCTCCAAGTACGATAAATACCTTTCCACCTGCCTGCAGGTAATTCAAAAGCAGGGTCTTTTCATCATCTGAGAGATCGGTTGTCGGTGCATTTAAGAATAACAGATCGCAGTCATCCGGAATCTCATCCTTCATCATCAGGTTAATCTCTTCTGTTGACATGCTGTTCTTGTCAAATAATTTCGTTACAGAATCCGAAAATGATGCTTCCCCATGTCCTGTTGTATAATAAAGCTTCTCTGTCTCTTCGCTTGTTACATAGTTAATTGCACTTGTGAACTGACCTTCGCCATCGAATTCCGATTCCGAAGCGCTTCCTGTCGTATAATAAGAGTACGAATCCGATACCAGAATATCATCAAAAGAAATATCCTTGGTCTTTCCTGTCGCTTTGCAGGATACTACAATCGTATCCTTTTCTACATTTGCTTTCGTAAGTGCAGCCGGATGAAGGACCGGATCCACCCATTTTACAGTAATCTTATCCGAAAGAGCTGTATATTTTTTAATAAATGATTTGATACGTGTATCCGTAGAATCTTTTTCTGCATATACCGTAAATGTAATGTTGTCATCTAATTTATTCAGAATCTTTTTACTGGTCTTTGATACACCGTAGATATTATTGTCACTGATATCTATACTCTTGATATTTTCCGGAAGCTGTCCCGCGATCAGGTTGACTACGACCACCATACAGATAACAAGGGCGATCATTCCCACGCTGTAGCTTCCGTTTTTCGATGCCGCACTCTGGAACGACTTCTTGATTTTCTCTAACATATGCTCCTCCTAACTCCAACGTCTCTTCTGAATCATCTGCATCGTCAAAAAGAAAAATAATACGATCAATGACAGATACAGAATAATACCGCTCACATCCAGAAGATGATTATCTGCAATATTCGAAAATACTTCCGTCAGTTCCAGTTTGCCAAGAAATGTAGATAACAGACTTTCAAATACAGACTTCTTCACCACATAAGTAATTATTGTTCCAGCTACTACAATCAGTTCCAGCACTCCGCTTATCACAATATTCTTCGTCATATTCCAGATTGCCAGCACCACCAGTGAAAGAAGTACCGCAACTGCCACTGCATTAGCCCATGCCGCTGATGGTATGAAGTTCAGGATTCCACTCCAGAGATATGTAAGAAGTAAGATTCCAAAAGCTCCGATTGCTGCGATAATGACGCTTTCTGTCAATGATGAAACAAACATTCCAATTGCGATATATACACATCCAAGTAAGAAAAATACAAAAATCGCCAGATAATCCACCAGAATATATGCCGTTCCCTGTGCTTTGATGATCAGTGGAAAAATCAGGTGGATCAGACATGGGATAGCCATAATCGTAACCATCGCAAGATATTTTCCAAGTACAATTTTAAACAAACTTACCGGCGCCGTCAGTAACATCTGATCCGTCCTGTTCTTTTTATCTTCTGCAAAACAGCGCATCGTCAGAATTGGAATCGCCACCAGATATACGAACATGATTCCGGAAAGTACGTATGAAAAATATGGATATCCATAATTCAGGTTGTATGCCAGAAAATAAATTCCAGTATATGCAACCAGAAACGCGATAAATACATATCCTATCATCGAATGAAAATAAGATCTTAACTCTCTTTTATAGATTGCTATCATGCTTTCTTTTCCTCCTTCATCAGTCTGCTGCCATTTCCCTGTGTAAGCTCAAGGAAGATTTCTTCCAGCGTTGTCTTATTCTGATTCAAAGTAAGAAGTGGAATATCTGCATGAGAGAATGCAAGGAACAATTCTTCTCTGATATCCTCCCCACCCTTTGCTGTAATATGTGCGGTTGTAATACCGCTTGCACTCGTACGGTAACGGACTTCTTTTACTTTGTTCGTCGTGCGAAGGATATGATCTATCTCTTCTTTCGAAGCTTTTGCTTCTATCTGGGTCTCTCCTTTTCCACTCATCATCGTTTCCAGATTCTCTGTGGTATCACTGGCTACCAGCTTTCCTCCGGATATGATCATGATATAATCGCATACTTCCCTTACTTCCGCCAATATATGGGAGCTTAAGATTACCGTATGATCCTTAGATAATTTCCGGATCAGTTCACGGATCTCTATGATCTGTTTTGGATCCAGCCCTACCGTCGGCTCATCCAGAACGATAATCTCCGGGAATCCAAGAACTGCCTGTGCAAGTCCGACTCTTTGCTTGTAACCTTTTGATAAATTCTGTATCAGTCTGTTCTCCACGTCACGCAGCTTTGCCAGCCGTATGACTTCTTCGATCTGTGGTTCTCTGTCTTTCTTTTTGATACCTTTTAATTCTGCTGCGAATTCCAGATACTCCCGTACCGTCATCTCCATATAAAGAGGTGGTATTTCCGGCAGATATCCTATATTTTTCTTTGCTTCTTCCGGTTCTTTTAAAATGTCATGCCCATCAATCAATACCTGTCCCTCAGTAGCTCCAAGGTAACCGGTCATGATATTCATGGTTGTAGATTTACCAGCTCCATTTGGTCCTAAGAATCCGTATATCTTTCCGGATTCTACTGTAAAGCTTAAGTGATCTACGGCCAGGTGATTACCATAGCGTTTGGTAAGATTCTTTACTTCTATCAACTTTCTTTCCTCCTGTTAAACTCAATCTGTTACTGTTTCCCTAAGAGCCAACCGCAACAGACTCTTTCTGAACAGAACATCCTTTTAACAATATAAGGAGTTTTTTTGAAAAGTATGTGGAAAAAATATGTTTATTTTGTGAAAGAAAGTTCAAAGCAAGAACAAAAAGAAGACACAATACGTCTGAACAGCATACATAATTTATAATAATGCCTCATTCCGACTATTATGTCTTCTCTTTCTTCTTATCTTCTATTTGTTCTAGAGTGTGTCTGAAAAATGCTTTCTGTAAGATATATATCACAATTATCTTTATAGAAGCCTTCACTCATTCACGCTACGTTTTTTCTTTCTGATAAATCCCTGATATATCCTGCTTGAAAGCACCCCGCGCAGCACATTCGCCGCACTCCTGCGTACATCCTCCTCCAGAATCACTCCTTTGGATACCGCTTTTACAATCTCATCCACAGTTCCCTGGCTTCCCGGCATGATCAGATCATTGCCGGATGCGATTGCATGTGCCGGGTCTCCATATTTCCGTCCGGTTGCGAACCAGTCTGTCATCACGAATCCGTCAAACCCCCACTCATTACGAAGTACCTGCGTCAGCAAATGGTAATTATTATTCACATACTTTCCGTTTACCTTATTGTAACTACTCATAACAGCTCCCGGATTCGCTTCTTTTACTGCGATTTCAAAGCCTTTCAGATAGATTTCCCTGAGTGCACGTTCATTCACATTGACGTTCATCTTATTGCGGTTATCTTCCTGATTGTTGCAGCAGAAATGCTTCAATGTTACATAGCAGCCACGGTTCTTCTGTACTCCCTTTGTCACGGCTGCTGCAAATTTTCCGGAAAGCAGTGGATCTTCCGAATAATATTCGAAGTTTCGTCCACAGAGTGGATTCCTGTGAATGTTAAGTCCCGGTGCCAGCCAGTATGTGACACCATAACATTCCATCTCTTTTCCTACTGCATTTCCCACTTCTTCCGCAAGCTCCAGATTCCAGCTGGATGCCAGCGAAATGCCGCTTGGGAATGCTGTTGTGAACTGATACAGAAGGTTTGGGCTGTCCGGATTACCCAGCATGATTTTTTTGACCGGTTCCGGAAGATATTTCATAAATGAAATATTCGGCTCTGTTCCTTTTACCTTTCCGGTAAATGATACGGATGATACCTTATTCAGGCGAAGTCCTGCCGGCCCGTCTGCCATCACTACATTTGGAATTCCTTTTTGTTCCAGCATTGTACAGGTAACTCCTGCTGCCCCCGGTGCTTCAAAGAACCTTGCTCCGGTCAGACCTCCACCCACTGACAGTTCTGCCATATCGCGAAGCGTCAGTTTCTCCATTATGGCATCTGTCTCTTCGGATGAATATATCTTTACCGGACCATATGCATGCTCTCTAACTGGTATCCTCTCTTTTTCAATCCGGATGCTTCGGATCTTCTCTACATTTTCAATTATGATCCCGCATCCTTTTCCCCAGTTCTGTCTGCAGTCACAGGTCGCATGGAGCATATCTTCTGCATTTTGCTCTATCTCCGTTATCCGTACTGGAGCTTTACAGATATGAGAATGTTTTTCGGTTATTACTTCCTCTTCCATTCTCAGGATTCCGCAAACTCTGGTATTCCTGCTGGAATTACCGATTCGGACTACATATTCTCCTTTTTCTAGAACCGTTACCGCATCAGCTTCCCTGTAACTCGTCAGATCTTTAAGACTAAAGCTTAATATCAGTTCATCTTTCTCTCCTGGTGCTAATACTTTCGTCTTTTGAAACGCAGTAAGCCTCTGCGCTTCTTTTTCAAGCTCTCCTTCCGGACAACTGACATAGATCTGTACAACTTCTTTTCCACTGTATCTTCTGCCGGTATTCTCCACTGTCGCGTATACATACACGTCTGTCTCTTCCACCTTCATCTGATCCAGACGTATTGTAAAATCCGTATATGACATTCCATATCCGAACGGATATCTCGGTGCTACATGAAACGTATCAAAATACCGGTATCCGACATAGATACCTTCTCTATAATATTCTTCATCCAGATTGCCATTCAGATAACTGTATTCATCTGCAAATGGAAGATCCCGGTAATGCTTTGCCCATGTATCCGTAAGCTTTCCTGACGGTGTCTGCCTTCCAATAAGCACGTCTGCAAGAGCCTGACCACCCATACTTCCAAGCTGACCCATGAAGACAACGGCTCCGATTCCCTGTATCTCACTTAGAAAATGCAGATCAAACACTCCACCTACATTGATCACGATGATCAGATGCTTATAACTTTCTGCGCAGAAGATGATATTCGTCCGCTCTATCTCCGACAGACCGTACTCATTCTCATCCAGTTTTCTGTCTGCGCCTTCTCCGGCCTGTCTCGATATTACATATACACAGGTGTCTGTATCCGATTCTTCTATATCAGATTCCAGTATCGCCCGGCCATAAGGATATCTGTAAGGGCTGCTCATTAAATTCATAAAATCCGGCAGATTCTTCGGATTCAATTTCTTCCGGAATTCTTCTGAATATTCCTGTTCGCCTTCGTCAAACTGTCTGTCATAATCTTCAATCCACCGCATCGTTGTAATAGTGCATCCGGCCTGTTCCATCCCTTCCAGAACAGATACCGACTGACGTCCATTGACTTCTCCTGATCCGGTCCCGCCTTTGATCGTCTTCTTTGCTCCGGCACCATATAATGCAATTTTTTTATTTTTTAACGGAAGACAGCCATCATTTTCCAGCAGCACAATTCCTTCTGTGGCTGCCTTATAAGCCAGTCTTCTTCCGGACTCCTCAAGCGGTGTCACTGCATCCGTCAGTGCTGCTTTATGAATACTTCTTGTTCTCATGCTTTCCTGTCCTTTCAGATGTTACTTACCAGATGTCGGGATATACGGACTAAGGACTCCTGCAACATTTGAAATCGGCATCGTCTGAAGCCATACCCGTCCTGGTCCGTGAACTACTGTATTAAAGATTCCTTCTCCTCCAAACAGCATATTTTTTACACCCGGAACACTCTTAATCTCTATCCTGCAAGATGCATCCATCGCTGCCAGATGTCCCGTATCTATAACAATCTCCTGTCCGGCATTCAGCTCATACTCTACTACATGTCCGTCAAATTCGGCAAATACCGTTCCTTCTCCGGATACTTTCTGCATGATAAATCCTTCCCCGCCAAATAATCCCGAACTGAACTTCTTATTAAAGAATACAGAAAGTTCCACACCGGCTTCACTTGCAAGAAATGCACTTTTTTGAAATACCATCTCACGCCCAGGTCCGATTTCGAATGCTTTGATCGATCCCGGGAAGCACGATGCGAATGCGATCATTCCATTACCGCCCTGTGCGGTATAGATATTCTGGAATATATGCTCTCCCGAGAACATTCTTCCGAATGCTTTGCCTATTCCGCCGTTTGTTGTCGTCTCCATCTTCATATTCGGTGACATCCATGACATTCCACCGCCTTCTGTGATCATCTTCTCTCCGCCTTCTAAATAGCAGATAACTACCGGTAATGTTTCGCCTTTGATTTCGTATCTCATATACAAAAACCTCCTGATATTTGATTTTTCTTTTCATAATCTTATTCCCGCAATACGGAATTTTCAGTTTAGAAAATTCCTGTCTGTATACATTATAACATCTGCTATACCTGTTCACAATCCGCACTTTATATTTGCATAAATTTTTGTTACATTTTCACTATACCTGATATTTTCTATCTTTCACCACCAGACTTCCCATCTGCATTTTCTTTCACCTATAACCACCGGTCATACTCACCCTTACTGATATCATCTGCTATGTATCGGGTCAAAATACCTTTTGCCCCAACATCTAGATATGATAAAAGCACGAAAAATCCCATTGCAATTTTCTGCTTAGAATTTTTCGTGCTCAACAAATTCAACAAATCATTCTTTATTTATCGCTTATAATGTCTTCACAAATCTAAGGAACGCTTCCCGTCCTTCTTCTGTACACTTATACACTCCGGCATCCTCAAGTACATGGACGAATACTTCACCGACTTCTTTTTTCAATATATCCATTACATTTTCTTCTGTAATCTCATCATATTTTCCACTAAATGTCTCTGCCCAGTCTGCATGTTTTGCAATCTTTTCATTACTTCTGATATCTTTCTTCTGAACCAGATAGTCCGCAAGAATCTCCAGCTCTTCTTTTAATCTGGATGGAAGCACTGCCAGTCCCATAACTTCAATCAGTCCGATATTTTCCTTTTTGATATGATGGTACTCTGCATGTGGATGATAAACGCCAAGTGGATGTTCTTCGGTTGTAATATTATTACGAAGAGTCAGATCCAGTTCAAAGAATCCATCACGTTTTCTTGCAATCGGAGTAATGGTATTGTGTGGTTCCCCGTCTGTATTTGCATAGATGAAGGCTTCTTCATCGGTATAACCTCTCCAGCATCCGAGAATGTGATCTGCCAGTTCAATCAGACGTTTTTCATCTTTATGGCGGATACGGATTACAGACAATGGCCATTTTACAATTCCAGCTTCCACATCCTCATATCCAGGAATCTCTACCGGAATCTCGATTGGTGCTTTTGCCATGGCAAATGTATAATGTCCGCCCTGGAAATGATCATGGCTTAAAATTGAACCTCCCACGATTGGAAGATCTGCATTGGACCCCAGAAAATAATGTGGGAACATTTTTACAAAATCAAATAATTTTTCAAATGCCTTCTTCTCAATCTTCATTGGGATATGCTGTCCGTTAAACACGATACAGTGTTCATTGTAGTACACATATGGAGAATACTGGAATCCCCATTTACTACCTGCGATTTCAATCGGGATAATTCTGTGGTTTTCTCTTGCCGGATGATCCAGACGTCCTGCATATCCTTCATTTTCCATACAAAGCTGGCACTTTGGATAAGCATTGTTCTTTGCATTTCTTGCTGCTGCAATCGCTTTTGGATCTTTTTCCGGTTTGGACAGATTGATGGTAATATCAATCTCTCCATATGGGGAATCTACTTTCCATTTCATATCTTTTTTTACACGGTATCTGCGGATATAGTTGCTGTCCTGACTTAATTTGTAAAAATATTCTGTCGCAGCTTCCGGTGATTCTTCATATTTTTCAAAAAATTCTTTCTGTACCTGCGCCGGTCTTGGAACCAGACAGTTCATGATCTTTGTGTCAAATAAATCTCTGTAACCGATACTGTCTTCAATGATTCCTCTTTTTACCGCTTCGTCTAATAATGCTTCCAGAACTGGTTCTAATTCAACCGGTTCTTCGCCAATTTCTACTTCTTCATATGCATCCTCGTGGAATAATTCCAGCAAAAGATTGGTCGTATAGATTCGTTCGCATTCTGGTGTTAAGCCTGTCTGAATTCCGTATTCTACCAGTTTCTTGATATTTTCATACAACATGTTTAAGTTCCTTCCTGATCTATCTTTATATATATGATATCTGAGTTCAAATATAGTTTTCATTTCATGCCATAGATTGCACCAAAGCTCCTCCACTCCAAGGATGAATGCTTTATCGTGCATACACAAACAGCTTTTTAGCCCCTGACATTATACGATCTTTGCTCCGTCACCGATCTCAACTACATAGAATTCTGCTTCATGTCCTACTTTTTCCTTATATGTCTGTCCGATGGTCTCGATAAATCCATCGACTGCCTCATCTTTTACAATGCTGACAGTACATCCGCCGAATCCGCCTCCGGTGATACGTGATCCCAGAACTCCCGGCATTGCCTGTGCGAGATCAACAAGAATATCGATTTCCTCACAAGATACTTCATAGTCATAGCGGAGTGATTCATGAGATGCATTCATAAGTTTTCCAAATAATTCTACATCATTATTACGAAGAGCTTCTACTGCACGGATCGTTCTCTGATTCTCATATACCGCATGTTTTGCCCTTTTTTGTCTTACCGGATCTTTGATCGCATCTTTATTCTGCTCGAATTCTTCTTCTGTCAGATCACCAAGAGTCTGGATATCTGTTACTTTCTGTAGTTCCTTTAATGCTGTCTCGCACTCATTTCTTCTGTCATTGTATGCAGAATCTACCAGGCTGTGTTTTACCTTACTGTTGATGATGACAATCTTTGCATCCTCTAAAACGACTGGTGCGTATTCGTACTTAAGTGTATTTGTATCCAGGAAGATTGCATGATCTTTCTTACCCATTGCGCTTGCGAACTGATCCATGATTCCGCAGTTACATCCGTTAAAATTATTCTCTGAATACTGTCCGATCAGTGCAAGATCGATCATAGACAATTCTTCAAATCCAAATGTTTCTTTTAACATAAGTCCTGTCAGTACTTCCAGTGAAGCGGAAGACGAAAGACCGGAACCATTCGGGATATTTCCATAGATCAGGATATCCAGTCCGTGTGTCAGTTCATAGCCTCTCTTTTCAAACGCCCACATTACCCCCTTTGGATAGTTCGTCCATCCGGCTTCCTTACTTGGCACCAGTTCATCCAGGCTGCTTTCTATAATTCCAAGTTTTTCAAAGTTCAGGGAATAGAATCCAAGTTTTCTGTCTTCTCTGTTTCTTACGACTGCCCATGTTCCCATTGTCAGTGCACATGGGAATACGTGTCCACCATTATAATCGGTATGTTCCCCGATCAGATTCACACGTCCCGGTGCAAAATATGTACGGATCTCCCCGCCTTCTCCGTAAAGTTCCTCAAATTTTTCGATTAACTGTTCTTTTTTCATTCTCTGCCTCCAATTTACATTTTTTGAATATTTTATGATTGACCTTATTTCCTTATCGCTTTATTATTATCATAATGAGATATTGAGATATTCACAATAAATATATTGGCATATTTTATAAGAATATTGAGATTTTTGTACTTTTATTTGTTCAGGAGGAATGATATATGTCTGGCATCCGGATCCAAACGGAAAAGAATAGAAAAGAAGTAAAACAGCACGGCGATTACAAATTCCCGGTCAACATAAGCCCGGAGGCTATCCAGTCTTACGAGCAGCACGCATTCATGTGGCACTGGCATCCGGAGATTGAACTTACCTGGTTCGTATCCGGACAGATGGAGTATCTCGTCAATGACCAGAATTACCTCGTCCATGCAGGCCAGGGAATGTTCTGTAACAGTAACGCCCTGCATGCCGGCTATATGATCGATGAACAGGACTGTGATTACATCTCCATTACATTTCACCCCAGATTCATCTACGGATATGAGAACAGCATTCTGCAGACCAAATATGTTGACTTTATCACTTCCAATGACTTCTGGTCTTCTCTTGTATTAAAACCAGAAATTTCATGGCAGAATGAAATCATAGAAAATATAAAAGAAATATACAAGCTATCACAAATAAATCCGACATCTCCGGACTTTGAACTCCGGGTTCATATTATAATCTGCGAAATCTGGCACAGACTTTATCAATACTACGTGCAGCTGTCCCAGGATACTCCTCAACCACAGAAACATCTGCAGCGGCTCCGCGACATCCTGTCTTATATCCAGACACATGCTTCCGAGGACGTAAGTCTTGAAGATATCGCGTCACATGCCGGACTCTGTAAAAGTGAATGCTGCCGTTTTTTCAAAAAATATATGAAGATGACCATCTTTGATTATCTGTTATCCACCCGGATACAGAACAGTCTTCCTCTTCTTCTGGAAGGCGAAAATATTACAACGATTGCAAGTCTGGTTGGTTTTTCTTCTCCTGCATATTATGGGCAGATTTTTAAGCGGTATATGGGGACGTCTCCCAGCCAGTACCGGAAAAATCAGGCATAAAAAGAGCAGAACAATTTTTCAAATAAGATTGTTCTGCTCTTTCATATAAATTAATGATTTATCATTCCACATTTCAATGCCTTTGGTAGTGGAATACCCTATATTTCACTCTAATCTAATTTTCAGAGTTCCTTACGCGTCTTTCCCTTCCCCTGCAAAATACTCTTTCACAAGTTTTACCACTACTCCTGATAACAGGAAGACTGCGATCAGGTTCGGGATAACCATCAGACCATTGAATGTCTCTGCGATATTCCACATCAGGCCAAGTTCCATCGTTGCCCCGACAATTGCTACAAGCGCATACAGAACCATGAACGGCTTATTCGCACGACTTCCAAATAAGAACTCGATGCAGCGTGTTCCATAAAGTCCCCATCCGATGATCGTAGAGAACGCAAAACAACACATTGCAACCGCTGTAAATATGGATACCCAGTTACCATATGTAGAAGTGAATCCCTGAATCGTAAGTTCTGCGCCGGCCACATCTCCATATCCAATCGATACCCCGCTGCATAAAATGACGAGTGCTGTCAACGTACAGATTACGATTGTATCTACGAACACTTCAAAGATACCAAAGAATCCTTGTTTTACAGGTTTTCTTGTATCTGCGCATGCATGTGCAATGGATCCGGTACCAAGCCCGGCCTCATTGGAAAAGATACCTCTTGATACACCTTTTTTCATACTCATGAAAAAGGATCCGACTGCTCCGCCAGTTACTGATGCCGGCGAAAATGCCCCTTTAAAAATCGATGCAAATACCACCGGGATATTTTTATAATTTAAAACAACTACTCCAAGCGCAAGTATAATATAAATCACTGCCATAAATGGAACCAGCTTTTCCGTTACCTGACCGATTCTTTTAATTCCTCCAAGAAGAATCATTCCGATCAGTATTGCAAGAACAATTCCAATCACCAGATTCAATGTTCCGGAATTCTCTGCACTGATAATTCCATAATTATATAAAGCCGAATCAATTGCAGTCGTAATCGTATTCACCTGTGTCGCATTACCCGTTCCAAATACAGTCAGTACTCCAAATGCTGCGAACAGATATGCAAGCCATCTCCAGTGCTCTTTCAGGCCATTCTTTATGTAATACATTGGTCCTCCGACCAGTTCTCCTTCTGCATTTCTCTCTCTGAAATGTACAGCCAGTGTAACTTCTGAAAACTTCGTGCACATTCCAAGGATTGCCGAAATCCACATCCAGAAAACCGCTCCTGGTCCTCCGATTGCAATGGCACCTGCCACTCCTGCAATATTACCGGTTCCAACAGTAGCAGCCAGTGCTGTACATACTGCCTGGAATGGTGTCAGTGCTCCGTCTGATGCATCTTTTTTCCGAAGCATACGGCCAATCGTTACCTTCATCGCATATGGGAATTTACGGATCTGCAAAAAACCTGTTCTTACGCTTAACAATAATCCCACTCCTATGATACAGATCATAGCCGGCACGCCCCAGATAAAGTTATTTACCACGCTGTTAATTGATTCAATAGTAGCCAACATTCTCTTCTAGTCCTTTCCTTTTGTAACTACGCGCTTTTATATCAACGCTTTACCACGTTAAATCGCGTTTTTAACTGTTGAATTATAGCACGATTTTTTACAAAAGTACAGGACAAATTTTATGGCGTATCGAAAGATTTTATCTATATATCCTGTCTGAAATCAGTTGCCACACTCTTACCGTTTGCGCAGCCTGCCAGGATCATGACATCAAAATGATATCTCTTTTCTTCTCCTGGTTCTACCATATGTATACCACGTTTTTCTTCAAAAATGTCGCTCTCATCATTACATGTTGATAATCCGCTCCATGGCTCGATTGCGATAAATGGACCATCATTTGCACTTGACCAGAGGATCAGATAAGGAAAATCTCCGAATTCCATACGGATTTCTTTTCCATGTCGTTCAGAATAAAGACTTAAGCTCTTTGACTTTAACTGATCCAGGATCACTGCATCTTTGTGGAACATCTCATGTGTTAACTGAAGTCTTCTTTCTCCGTTTAATAATGGTGTTCTGTTGTCTACATTAATCAGTCCCGTCTCCGTAACCGGCTCTGGAACACTTATGGTCTCTTCTTCTTCAAATTCAATCCAATAATCATCATAAGACTCCCCATCAAATACCGTACAGTTGAATCCCGGATGTCCGCCAATCTGGAATGGCATAGTCTCATCTCCAGTATTTTTTACAATATATTCCACACGGATCCTGCTGCCGCATAATGTATACTGGATCTGAAGCTCGAAAGGATATGGAAATGCTTCTTCCATCTCTTCATTACTTTTGATTGCAAATGTAATCTGGTCTTTTGTCTGCTCTACACATTCAAATTCACGTTTTCTTACGATACCGTGTCTTGGCATCGTAAGATTCTTTCCGTCCCTGTTTTTCCACAGCTGTAAAACGTGTCTGAAAATGCTTTCGCATATCGATTGCCAGAATAAGTTTCAGACATATTATAAAGCGTATTTAATAAGTGGTCTGCCTTATTTTTATATAACTGGCTCTTTATCTCATGCCACTGCTATTGTAAAGTAATGACAATTACAAAGAGAGAAAGAGGGGTTACTTTATGAATTCCAATTTAAAGAAAATCGTTATGACAGCGTTATTCGCTGCTCTTGCATGTGTTGCAACTATGTCGATCCGTATTCCGACACCTGGAACCGGCGGATATATCCATCCGGGTGATGCGATTGTTATCCTGTCCGGTGTTGTTCTTGGTCCTGGTTATGGACTTCTGGCAGCAGGTATCGGTTCTGCACTTTCCGATCTGATCGGTGGATACTTCGTATATGTACCAATCACATTCGTAATCAAAGGACTGGTTGCACTTGTATCTGGTCTGATCTATCAGAAGATGAGTCATTCCGGTAAGAACCGTTATCTCGCAGTCATCCTCGGCGGAATTACAGACATCGTATTCGTTGCCGGAGGTTACTTCATCTGTGAGTTCTTCCTGTATGGAAGCGGTGCCGCTGCAAGTATTCCAGCTAATATCATCCAGGGAATCGGCGGACTTGTAATCTCTGCTGTATTATATCCAGTACTGATTGCAATTCCAGATGTTCGTCAGGCAGCTTACGAATCAAAATAGTTAGATAAGATTTTTTTAATAACAAAAAAGGATAAATTCTTTCCGTAGCTTTGAAAGAATTTATCCTTTTTTCCACATCTTTTTACTTTTTCACTTTACTTATCCACTTTTTCAGTGTTGCTTTTTCCACAGGAACATCCAATTACAAATGCAAGGAACAAGATTGCCACGATCATCCATCCGACCAGTGCCTTCGTTCCCATCGGCTGGAACTTATCATAATATCCTTTCAGATAAATGATAACGATCAGAAGCGGAAGTCCATATGACATATATCCCTTAATTCCTGCCGGGAACTTCCATCCTTCTCCCTGGTTGATCTCGTGAAGGAAATTACTCCATCCCCATCCGTTCTTCTTCGTACAGAACAGTACATATCCCAGACTTCCAAGTGGAAGCAGGTTATTCGATACGATGAAGTCTTCCAGATCCATGATCGTTGACCCTTCTCCAAGCGGTGCGAAGCCAGCTAATACATTGAATCCCATGACACAAGGCATACTTAAGATAATAATCAGAATCAGACTTACCAGTGTACTCTTCTTTCTTGACCATCCGAATAAATCCATATCAAAAGAAATAATATTTTCAAATACCGCAACCAGCGTGGTAAATGCAGCAAAACTTAAGAACAGGAAGAATAATCCTCCCCATACCCGTCCACCTGCTACCTGTGCGAAGATATTCGGGATCGTAATAAATATAAGGCTCGGTCCTGCCCCCGGCTCGATTCCATATGCAAAACATGCAGGGATGATAATGAATCCTGCCATCAATGCAACAAGTGTGTCCAACACCGTAATATTCACGGCCTCCCCGAATAATCTCTGGTCTTTTCCTATATAACTTCCGAAGATCAACATAGCTCCGATACCAATTGATAATGTAAAGAATGCCTGGCTCATCGCTCCAAAGATTACATTTCCAATTCCGATTTCTGCCATCTGTTTAAAATCAGGGATCAGATAGAAACGGATTCCTGCTCCGGCACCTTTTAACATCACCGAATGAATTGCAAGTACGATCATAATCAGCAGAAGCGCTGTCATCATGAATTTTGATACTTTCTCAATACCTTTCTGGATACCAAATGCACATACACCGAATCCGATGATACAAATCAGAATCGTCCAGAATGTCATAAGCGGCATATTGCCAAGCATATCACTAAATCCTGCCGAGACAGTCTCCATATCAGCTCCTACGAAATCGCCTCTGAAACTTCTGACACAATAATACAGCATCCAACCACCAACCGTAGTATAGAACATCATCAGAAAATAACATCCAATGATACCGATCCATTTTGTAATATGCCACTTTGTTCCCTGGGGTTCCAGTGTCTCATATGCAGCGGCAACACTGTGTCTGCTCGCACGTCCGACACCAAATTCACAGACCATAACCGGAATTCCCATGATCAGAAGGAATACCAGATATATCAGAATAAATGCAGCTCCACCAAACTGTCCACACATATATGGGAATTTCCACACATTTCCGATACCAACAGCACATCCTGCGGATACAAGGATGAAGCCCAGTCTTGATCCAAATGTCTCTCTCTTCATTCCATAAACCTCTCCTTACTTTTTTAAGTCAAGCGTTGTATATTATATCGCATATTGTCGACCGAACGCAAGGACTATCATTATGTAATTCTGATGTTAAAATAGATCAAGAAAACTTTCAATTCTCGTTCTTAATAACTTCAGATATCATAGCATACAGAAAACCTGACACTGTCAGCTTCTCTTTCATACTTAGGTATCCATAAGAAAAGACCAGGAAATGTACCCTACTCATCTCCTAGTCTTTTCTTTCTTTTTATATGATTTTTACTATTATCAGCTTATGGAATTTTATACAGCTTTATCTAATGCGGAATGACTCCCCCAGACGCCTATGCTGTACAGGCATTCTGCAGAATCTCATTTAAAGCATTTCCGCTGCTTGTATGGCATCTTACGATCTGTGCA
>NZ_CAKRAH010000017.1 GCF_934294775.1 uncultured Dorea sp. | reverse complement strand
ATGTACATATGAGAAGGATGGTGAAAATCCAGAGCTGTTGATTTATAAAAAGAGATAATATAAGCAAAAAGAAAAGTTTTGACAAATATTAATTGCGGCACTGCATTTGTTCGCCAGAGATGGTTATGAGGCTGTCTCAGTTAATCAAATAGCAGGAGAACTTGATATGACAAAAGGGGAAGCGTTGATAAATCGGAAGAAAGCAGTGAGTGCGGTGAAGAATGTTGGTAAGAAGATTGTTAATACAGCGAAAAAGGTTGTAAAAACAGTCGTCAATACGGTCAAAAATGTGGATCGTACTGCTGTAAATGCTGTAAAGCAAACAGCAAAAACGGTAAGAAATGCAGTCACACATACGAAGACATATCAATCTGTGAAAAATCGTGTAACCAGCAGCGGAACTTATCAGAAGATCGTATCAAAAGGCAGCAGATGCTTTTGTGATCAGGAAGAGAAATTCGATGTACATTATCGGAAATAAAGCAGAATAGATATAGCACCGTGATAACAGGAGAAGTAAGAAATGGCTTTTTGAAAAGCCAGTCTGGATTCCTTTACTGGACTTAGCTAAAGTAATCGGGTAAAATAATATTTAGCAGAATGCGGAGTGTGAATATCCGCCTGATTAAAAATACCCAGGACGAAGGAGATAAAATTATGTATGAAATTATGAGTGCAGATGAAGCAATCCGTCTGATTCGGGACGGTGACTGTATCTGCGTCAATTCATTTGTAGGAATAGAGAATCCAACGGAACTTCATGAAGCAATCTACCGAAGGTATCAGAAGATGCAGTCACCGACGCATCTGACAATTGTATCGAGTGCAGGGTTTGGTGTCTGGGACGAGGAACATAATGCAGAAAGATATATCAAAGAAGGTGCAGTGGACAAGCTGATCTGTGGTCATTTTGGAGCAATGCTTAGCACGAAGAAACTGGTGCTGGAGGATCGGTTTGAAGCATATAATCTGCCGCTTGGATGTATTTCCCATGCAATCCGTGCACAGGCAGGGGGGCTTCCCGGAGCTCTTTCCAAAGTTGGTCTGGATATTTTTGTAGATCCAAGACGAGAAGGACCTGGAATTAACAGAATTTCTATTGATGACTCACTGGTAAAACATGTTGAAGTGGATGGGGATGAATTTCTGTATTATAAACTTCCAAAGATTACCATTGCGTTGATCAAAGGAACTGCGGCAGACAGAAAAGGCAATATTACATTTGATGATATGTTCATGTCAGGAGATGCGCTTTCTATTTGTCAGGCAGTAAAGGCAAACAGAGGAAAAGTAATTGTGCAGGTAGACAGATTGGTTGATACACCGTCCCGGCCACGTAATGCTATTATTCCGGGCTGTTTGGTAGATGCAATCGTTGTGGCAGAGCCAGAGAAGAGAAATGAAGCATATACTGCACTTACCGGAAGTTTTGAGATCCCTTATAAGGAGTGGCATGCATGGAGCGAAAAGATAGAGAATGTGTCTACGAAGCCACAGAAAAACAGTGTAACCGGAAATATTATCGGCAAAAGAGCGGCGCAGGAACTCAGGGTAGATGATATTGTTAATATCGGAATCGGAATTCCGGAGATGGTATCAAGATATGCACGAAAGTGTGGTATGCTTGATATGGTAACCTTAACAGTAGAATCGGGCGGCATTGGAGGATTTCCGGTATCAGGAGAGGCTTTTGGAGCAATGATCGGGGCAGCATCTGTCTATGATATGGCAAACCAGTTTGATCTGTATGATAATGGCGGACTTGATATCTGTTTTATGGGTGCGCTGGAAGTGGATAGATATGGAAACATCAATGCACATAGAGGTCCCGGAGCTTTTGCCGGAATTGGCGGATTTGCGAATATTACGGCAAAAACACCAACGGTTGTATTCTGTATGACATTTGATGCCAAGGGATTGGATGTTACGCAGGAAAAAGGTGTGGTAACGATTCGGAAAGAAGGAGAGATACCAAAATTTGTAGAAAAGGTTAATAGTGTAAGCTTTTCTGCAAAACGTGCGATTGAAAACGGACAAAAGGTATTGTATGTAACAGAACGCTGTGTGTTCAGACTGACACCAAAAGGCTTAAAACTGATCGAAGTCTACCCAGGAGTAGATATGCAGAAAGACATTCTGGACAGGCTGCCGTTTGAGGTGGAGATTTAAATTGGGATTTTATTTATTAACTGGAGAAGCGGCCTCTCAGTCCTTGAAGGGCAGCGGATGTTAATAAATGAAATACCCTGAAGTGTAATCCGGTGGAGGCCACTACGGTTACGCATTTGCCATTTCATTCGTAAGGCATTTGATACACACGGAATAAAGCTTGGAACGCCTTTCCAAGCTTTATTCCTGTTCGGGTATCCACAGCCTTTCTGAATTAAATCCCAAATTAAATTAAATCCCAAGAATTACAGAATATCAATATATTCCCCGGCCAAAGCCTTATTCATACTTCTGACTGCGCAGAATTTTCCGCACATACTGCAGGTATCACTGTGATCATCTTCCGGGCTTCGGCTGTCACGGATGGCTTTGGCTGTTTCAGGGTCTAATGCACAGGCATACTGTGCGTCCCAGTCAAGTTTCTGACGTGCTTCAGCCATTTTATCATCAATATCACGTGCTCCGGGAACACCTTTGGCGATATCGGCAGCATGAGCAGCAATCTTGGAAGCAATGATTCCCTGTTTTACGTCATCTACATTAGGAAGCGCCAGATGTTCTGCAGGTGTTACATAACATAAGAATGCAGCACCATTCATAGCAGCAACTGCACCACCGATAGCGGATGTGATGTGGTCGTAACCTGGAGCAATATCCGTAACAAGAGGGCCAAGTACATAGAACGGAGCACCCATGCAGATACTCTGCTGTACTTTCATGTTGGCTGCAACCTGATCAAGCGGCACATGTCCCGGTCCTTCTACCATTACCTGTACATTGTGATCCCATGCACGTTTTGTGAGTTCTCCAAGACGCACCAGTTCTTCAATCTGGCATACATCGGTAGCATCAGCCAGACATCCAGGGCGGCATGCATCACCAAGGGAGATAGTAACATCATATTCTTCGCAGATATCAAGAATCTCATCATAGTGTTCGTAGAAAGGATTTTCTTCTCCGGTCATACACATCCATGCAAATACAAGACTTCCGCCGCGGCTTACAATATTCATTTTACGTTTGTGTTTTTTTATCTGCTCAATTGTTTTACGTGTAATTCCGCAGTGAAGTGTGACAAAGTCTACACCATCTTCTGCGTGAAGACGGACAACGTCGATGAAGTCCTGAGCGGTCAGAGTAGCAAGATCTCTCTGATAGTGGATGACACTGTCGTATACAGGAACCGTACCGATCATAGCAGGGCATTCATGTGTCAGTTTCTGGCGGAATGGCTGTGTGTTACCGTGGCTTGATAAATCCATGATGGCTTCAGCACCAAGCTTTACAGCACTCATAACTTTTTCCATTTCAATATTGTAATCCTTGCAGTCGCGGGATACACCAAGGTTTACATTGATCTTGGTACGGAGCATGCTTCCGACACCTTCCGGATCAAGGCTGGTGTGATTCTTGTTGGCACAGATTGCAACCTTGCCTTCTGCAACCAGTTTCATAAGTGCTTCTGTTGTCATGTTTTCTTTTTTTGCTACAATCTCAATTTCAGGAGTGACAATTCCTTTTCTTGCAGCATCCATCTGTGTTGTGTAATTTCTCATGTTTTTGCCTCCGTTAAAAAATTAGATATAAGGTTATAAAGCGTCAGCAAAAACACACAGATTTTGGTGCGGGAAAAATATTTCTCTACACAGATCTGCGGTTCATAAAAGAACTATGAAATTACTGACGCCTATATCAGATGGAAAATCTGATACTTGTGTATGCGGTACAAGGTGGTGTCCCCGATGTACCGTTTCTAAACAACTCTTAACGAGTCGTTTTTATCATAGACATTACGCCGCTTTTATTCAGCGTTGTAATCAGCAGGAATGCAAGAATGCTTCCTGCAATAGTAGAAATCAGAAATGGAACTACATAGACGAAGATCCCGGCAGGAGTGATTCCCATAATATATACTGCAACAGGATAAGCAGCCAGGCCGCCAAGAATTCCTGTGCCGAGTGCCTCGGCAAGACAAGTCAGGCTGAGCTTGTGGCAAATGGAGTATACAAGTCCGCAGCAAAGTGCTCCAACCATACTTCCGGGAAAAGCCATCATGCTGCCAAGACCAAGCAGATTTCGTAACAGGCTGGCACAAAATGCAATTCCTACACTGTACCAAGGTCCTAACATGACTGCTGCCAGGATATTAATAATATGCTGTACAGGTGCACATTTACTGCCTGCAACCGGAAAGCTTAAGAAGCTTCCGACGATGGCAAGAGCCGTAAATACACCGGCAAGAGCCAGTCGTCTTGTCCGTGAAGAGTCTGATGATAAAGTTGTGTGTGTCATAAATAAACATTCCCTTCGTAAAAAATACCCTTCATTCATAAAGCGGATGGAGGGTACGAAAAGTAAAAAAAAGAAGAGATGCGGGGGCATCTCTGTCAAATCAATACATGGTATGAATCCCTCCGTTGGCATTATCCAAATCAGGTAAAGGGTCGAAACGGAATTACGCTTCCTCTCAGCCAGTTTTCGCCAGCTCCCCCTGTTTATAAAAAATTTTGTTCAATCATTATTATAGTCTGGCATATCGGAAAATGCAAGAAAATTTTTCTGGCGGTAAGAAGAAGGGGAGGATTTCATATGTTGTTTAAAAAGTCTGGAAAAATATAAGGAATCTTCATATCCTACAGATCTGGCAATTTGGGCAATTGGAAGATCTGTATTCTGCAAAAGTTCACAAGCTTTGCGGATACGGTAATCCAGAAGATATTCCTGTGGGGAGAAGCCGGTTACTTTTTTAAAAAGGCGGTAAAGATAAGTACGTTCCAGTCCGAGAGAATCTGCAATTTCCTGAATGCTGAAAGAATGATCATAATTATTTTCAATGTATTGTAAAGAGTCTTCAACATAAGAACGCTTTTTGGCTTCCGGTGAAATATTTTCCTGCGGATATTTGGTGGCAAGAAAATATAGGTATTTGTACAGGATACTATTGAGTATGAGATTACGATTTTGGGTTAGGTGATAGGCTTCATACATTTTTTCATGGCCATTGTGGCTTTACTTATGGGACTTGTAACTGCTAAACTGGATATTTTCTTTGAAAGAAAAGTACCGGAAGTGATCAGACTTTTGGTATCACCGCTTCTTACGACATTGGCAAGTTCATTTTTATTGTTCCTTCTGATTGGACCAATTGGAAGGGGACTGGCATCAGGGATTACAAATGTACTTGTGTGGATGACTAGGAATTTGGGAATTTTTGGATACGCTGCATTTTCAGGAGTACAGCAGTTGATTGTTATTACTGGTTTACATCATGTGTTTGGAGCAATTGAATCGCAGCTTCTGCTTTTTGTGGTTCAGTTATTCTATAGATGTCGGATGATTTGCTGTATACATGATGCGGAAAGATATGTTAAAATAAAAAAGGACGTTGTTGTGAATACTGTACCGAAAAAAGAATAACGTACAGAGTGATGTATGAACTGGAGGTTCGTAAAAAATGAGAGAGAATAATACACTGGAAAGGTTTATAAAAGCACAGGAAATGGATTATCCGACAGCTCTTGCAGAAATCCAAAAAGGGCGTAAGAAAAGCTGCTGGATGTGGTATATTTTTCCTCAGATTCAAGGACTTGGCAGTAGTGGTACTGCAATGTACTACGCTATTGAAGACTATAAAGAGGCAAAAGCATATATGGAAAATCCGGTGACAAGTGCACATTTGAGAGAAATTTCGGAGGCACTATTACAGATTGAGTCAGATGATGCCACACAGGTAATGGGATGGCCGGATGATATGAAACTGCGGTCATCAATGACCCTGTTTTCGCTGGCAACAAAAGAAAATGGGATATTCAGGAAGGTGATGGATAAGTTTTTTGGGGGAAGACCGGATGCACAGACGGTAGATATTCTGAGCATGGGTCATCTGGTAACCAGAATTGATGATCCTGATTTTGGATGTGAAGGAAGACCAGATGGAGAAGAGGCAATGGCAAAAGTATATCTTACGGAACTTAAGACAGAAGAAGAGATACAGATAGAAATTCCAGATGCAGAGCTTTATCGGAAAGAGATTAATGAGGGGGATGAAGTGGCATTAAGTCCGGATGGTGTTATATTAAAACTCTAGAAAGGGGAGACATTGGCTTGAAAGACAGAAAGAAAAAGAAGCAGGATGAAGAAGAACTGACAGGGATGGCAGCGGTATGGGATTATCTGAAGACATTTCTGATCATATTTTGTGTTGTATTTGCACTGAATAAACTGGTATATATCAATGCGGTAATTCCGTCCGAATCCATGCAGAATACGATTATGAAGGGAGATCGGATCATCGGTAACAGGCTTGCATATGTCAAAGATGATCCGAAAAGATATGATATAATTATCTTCAAATATCCGGATGATCCATCTAAGATATTCATCAAACGTGTGATCGGACTGCCGGGGGAGATGGTTACGGTAAAAGATGGAAAGGTCTATATTGACAATTCAAAGCAGCCGCTGCCGGATAACTACTGTGCGGAGAAGATGACAGGAGACTTTGGACCATATGAGGTTCCAAAGGATAGTTATTTTGTGATGGGAGACAACCGGAATAACAGCCTTGATTCCAGATACTGGGAAAATACATATGTGACGAAAGATGCTATTTTGGCAAAAGCTGGTTTCCGCTACTGGCCACTGAATCAGATAGGAACATTCAAAGATGTTGTAAATGAATAACGAAAAGTTATAAAGCCATTCCTTTTGTGAATAACAAAAAAGGAATGGCTTATTGTATGATAGAGGTAATATAAGATAAATAAAGCAAGACAGAATAATAGAAAAGAAGGAGAATATGACAACAAAAGAAATGGTAGAAAAGCTTCGGGAATTTTCGGTCCCGGAATTATGTGATGGAATGGAAGAACCATGAGTGATGGATTATCAGGTGAAACCTTTGGCTGCAGGAAGAAGGAATGAAAAGGCTTATACAGATGAACCAGGAGTGCATCAGGAAAAATATAAGCTCCGGGGGAGCCGCAGACCAGCTGGCGCTGACACTCTTTTTATGGCAGGCTGTAAATGAAAAAGAGATACCAGTATATTGTCCGGTCTGTATCGAATAAAAAACATGCCCATGAATTCTGGAAAAAGTATCTGGAAATTTGGGCAGAAATATAGTTGCAATTGTTTTCCTTGTTATATATAATGAAAAAAGTTTTGTTAAGAAAAAGGTTCTGAGATAGCATCAGAACCTTTTTCTTAATGCCAAACTATGCAAGAGAAGCTGCCAGTGGCAGGTTCTCTGTATGTTATAAACAGATAGAAACATCTGTACAGAAGATGCAGATGCAGAAGAGTACAGATATAAAAGTAACAGATAACAAAAAGAACGAGGAGGGGACAATATGGAAAAAGATATGACGACCGGAAGCCCGGGGAAGATGATATTTAACTTCACGATGCCGATTTTTATAGGAAATATATTCCAGCAGTTTTACAATATGGCAGATACGGTGATCGTTGGAAAGTTCGTCGGCAATGCGGCACTGGCAGCAGTAGGAGCCTGTGGGACACTTGCATTTCTGATCATCGGATTCCTGCAGGGAGTGACGGCAGGATTTACAGTTGTGACAGCGCAGCATTATGGAGCCGGTAATATGAAAGCAATGAAAAAATCCGTTGCATCCGGTGCGGTTCTTACGTTGATCGTATCGGTAATACTGACTGTGCTTAGCATGGTCAGTATGTCAAAGGTACTGCATCTGATGAATACACCTTCGGATATGTATGGAGAGGCCTATGGATATATCATGGTTCTGTGTGGCGGGATTATCGCACAGGCTCTTTATAACTACCTTGCCAGTGTACTGCGTGCATTGGGAGACAGTAAACGCCCATTATATTTTCTGGTGATCGCAGCACTTCTGAATATCGTGCTTGATCTTGTCTTCATTATCATATTCAGACTTGGTGCTGCAGGAGCAGCTTATGCAACGGTGATCGCACAGGGAATATCAGGTATCTTATGTCTGTTTTATATTGGCAAGATGGTACCGGCACTTCATCTGCACAAAGAAGACTGGGAGATGGACGGAAGTCTGATCGGATGGCAGCTTAAGATCGGCCTTCCAATGGCATTTCAGTATTCGATTACGGCAATCGGAACAATTGTCGTACAGTCCTGCCTGAATATCCTTGGATCTACTGCAGCGGCGGGATTTGCAGCGGCAAGTAAGATCGAACAGGTATTTTCACAGGCTTACGTGGCACTTGGAACAACGATGGCTACTTACTGTGCACAGAATATGGGCGCGGGAAAATATACCAGAATCCGCAAAGGATTTAAAAATGCAACACTGATGGGATTTGCTTATGCGATCGTAACAGGCACGATTATTTTCTTTGGAGGAAAATATATGACGGTGTTCTTCGTATCGGAGAATCTGGACCAGATCATGGGATATGTAGATATTTACTTAAGATGTGTCAGTGTATCCTTCCTTCCGCTTGTGATCGTGAACCTGTACCGCAATGGAATCCAGGGAATGGGATACGGTCTGCTCCCGATGACAGCTGGTATTGCAGAGCTTATCGGACGAAGCGGTGCAGCACTCATTGCTTCTCATTTTGGAAGCTATATGGGAATCTGTCTGGCATCACCGGCAGCGTGGGTGCTGGCAGGAACACTTCTGATCGTGATGTATTTTAAGATCATGAAAGGGAAAAAAGACCGTGAGATCCAGACGGGATATGTAGAAGTAGCAAATACATAGCAGAAAGAAAGAGTTTTGGAAGAATTATACGTCAAGAAATGATTGCGAATGTGATAAATTATGGTACAATAATAGCGGTTCCGGACAAAAAGTCCGGGGACGCTATTAATTTTTATACCTATGAATGAGGATTAAAGTATATGTTGAAAATTAAAGAGTATGTAAAAGCAGAAAGTCTGGAGCAGGCTTATGAACTGAACCAGAAGAGAACGAATTGTATTCTGGGCGGAATGCTCTGGCTTAAAATGTCAAACAGAAATGTACAAAAAGCGATTGATCTGTCAGGTCTTGGACTGGATCAGATTGAAGAGACAGAAGATGAATTCCGCATTGGCTGTATGACAACGCTTCGGGAGCTGGAATGCCACGAAGCATTGAACGAGTGGAGTGATGGCGCAGTAAAAGATGCGGTATCAGATATTGTAGGAGTACAGTTCCGTAATCTTGCCACGATTGGAGGAAGCATCTTTGGAAGATATGGTTTTTCCGATGTACTTACGGTATTCCTTGCGATGGACAGCTATGTGGAATTACATAAAGGCGGTATCATCCCGCTGCATGAATTTGCACAGATGAAAAGGGATAATGACATACTGGTACGCGTGATCGTGAAAAAAGACCAGAAAGATTTTGTATATCTGTCACACCGTAATTCAAAGACAGATTTTCCGGTGCTGACCTGTGCAGTGTCTGTTGATGAGACAGAAGGCTGGATCAGCGTAGGGGCAAGACCGCAGAAAGCAGTACGTATGAGTATGACAGAAGAGGTCAGGAAAAAAGTAGAACAAGGCGTCTGTTCAGAGGAAGAGATGAAAAAGGAAGCAGAAGATATCTCAGCGCAGATAAAGACAGACAGCAATATGCGTGCAGGAAAAGAATACAGAAGTCATCTGGCAAAGGTTCTGATCCGCCGAAGCCTTGAAAGACTGAACGCAAAAGGAGGAGATCAGTAAGACATGAAAGTGAAGATTCTGTTAAATGGAAAGATGCGGGAAGCAGAGATCGCAGACGATCAGCTTCTGATCGACTTTGTAAGAGAGCATGGATGCTATAGCGTAAAGCGGGGATGTGAGACATCTAACTGTGGATTGTGTACGGTATTTGTAGACGATAAACCAGTATTATCCTGTTCGATGCTGACAGCCAGAGTGAATGGATGTAAAGTAGATACACTGGAGGGACTTCAAGAAGAAGCAAAAGAGTTCGGTGCATTTATTGCAGACCAGGGAGCAGAGCAGTGTGGCTTCTGTAATCCGGGAATGGTGATGAATGCGATTGCCATGTTCCGTGAGAATCCAGAGCCGACAAGAGAAGAGATGAAAGTATACCTTGCCGGTAACTTATGCAGATGCTCCGGATATGAGGGACAGCTTCGTGCGATGGAAGCATTTATTGAATATAAAAAGAAAGGAGAAAGATCATGAAAGCAGTCGGACAGCCGATAAGAAAAAAAGATGCGATGTCACTTGTGACAGGAAAACCAGTATTTATGGATGATCTTGCTCCAAAGGATTGTCTGATCGTCAAGGTACTCAGAAGTCCGCATGCGAATGCACTGGTAAAATCTGTTAAGACGGATGTTGCAAAGAGAGTACCGGGAATAGAAGACATTTATACATGGGAAGATGTGCCGCATGAAAGATTTACAACTGCAGGACAGACTTATCCGGAATTAAGCCCGTATGACCGTCTGATCCTGGATCAGCATGTAAGATATGTAGGAGATCCGGTTGCAATCGTAGCAGGGGAAAATGAGGCATGTGTAGATAAGGCCCTTAAGATGCTGAAAGTAGAATATGAAGTACTTCCGGCAGTGCTGGATTTCCACACGGCAAAGGACAATGAACTTCTGGTGCATCCGGAGGATAACTGGAGAGCATTGTGCCAGGTGGGGGCAGATAATAAGAGAAACTTATGTGCCAGTGACTGTACAGAAGACGGAGATGTCGATGCGGTGATGGCAGAATGTGATGAGATCGTGGAAGGCACTTATCACGTAAGAGCTGCACAGCAGGCAATGATGGAGACATTCCGTACGGCATGTTATATGGATACATATGGAAGACTGAATATCTTCAGTTCAACACAGATTGTATATCATGTAAGAAGAATCATTTCCAATGCACTTGGAATTCCAAAGTCTAAGATCCGTGTCAGCAAGCCGAGAATCGGAGGAGGATTTGGAGCAAAACAGTCTGTTGTATCTGAACTTTTCCCGGCGTTTGTTACATGGAAGACAGGAAAAGCGTCCAAGATGATCTTTACAAGAGAAGAATCGCAGATTGCATCGTCTCCAAGACATGAGATGGAAGTGCATGTCCGTCTCGGAGCTTCCAAAGAAGGAAAGATCCGTGCGATGGATGTCTATACATTATCGAATACGGGAGCCTACGGGGATCATGGACCAACGACAGTCGGATTATCCGGACACAAGTCCATTCCGTTATATAGTTCGGTAGAAGCACACCGCTTTGCCTATGACGTGGTTTATACAAACCGTATGGCAGCAGGTGCATACCGTGGTTACGGGGCAACACAGGGAATTTTTGCGGTAGAATCAGCGGTCAATGAACTGGCAGGAAGATTGCATATGGATCCAGTGGAGCTGCGTTTGAAGAATATGGTAAGAGAAGGCGACGTGATGCCGGCATATTACGGAGAAACAGCAAAAAGCTGCGCACTGGACCGCTGTCTGGAACGTACAGCAGAGCTGATCGGATGGAAAGATAAGTATCCGTGTAAAGATATGGGAAATGGCAAAGTACGAAGCGTTGGAATCGCCATGGCTATGCAGGGATCCGGAATCTCAGGAGTTGATGTGGGATCGGCAACGATCAAGATGAATGATGACGGATTCTATACATTGATGATCGCAGCAGCAGATATGGGAACCGGATGTGATACGATTCTTGCACAGATGGCGGCCGAGTGTCTGGACTGTCCGGTGGAAAATATACAGGTATTTGGCGCAGATACAGATACTTCACCATATGATTCCGGATCGTATGCATCCAGTACAACATATATAACAGGAAAAGCCGTAGAAAAAGCATGTAAGAAACTGATAGACCAGATTCTTACAATTGCAGCCGGAATGTTAGAGACTCCTGTGGAGAAACTGGAATTTGCAGGAGATCATGTAGAGTGGCCGGACGCAGGAAAAGAAGTATCACTGACAGATATAGCGACAAAGTCTATGTGTGGCAATAACTGTGCACTGGAAGTTACAGAAAGCAATATGTCTCCGACTTCACCACCGCCATTTATGGCAGGTGCGGTAGAGATTGAGTTAGATAAAGAGACCGGTCATGTGGAGATACTGGATTATAAAGCGGTTGTGGACTGTGGAACGGTTGTGAATCCGAATCTTGCAAGAGTACAGACAGAAGGTGGTCTGGTACAGGGAATCGGAATGACGCTTTATGAAAATATCCAGTATAACGAAAAGGGAAGAATGCTGAATAATTCGTTCATGCAGTATAAGGTTCCGTCCCGTCGTGATATGGGAAATCTCCAGGTTGAATTTGAAAGCAGTTATGAACCGACAGGTCCTTTTGGAGCAAAATCAATCGGAGAAATCGTTATCAATACTCCGGCACCGGCACTTGCACATGCGATTGCCAATGCGACAGGATTCTGGTTCAAAGATCTTCCGATTACAAGTGAACAGATCGCAATGGGGATTTTTGAAAAATAAATAGATAAACTACTTGAAATCATTACAGAAAGTTATTACAATATTGGGTAACGTTTAGAAATTATATGTGGAGGCCGCTAAGATGCAGTTATTAAAAGACAGAATCCGTAAGGACGGAAAGATAAAAGAAGGCAATGTCTTAAAAGTGGACAGCTTTTTAAATCATCAGATGGATGTGAAATTATTTCAGGAGATAGGAAAAGAATTCAAGAGAAGATTCGCAGATGAAGAGATCACGAAGATCCTTACGATCGAGGCTTCTGGAATTGGAATCGCATGTGTTGCGGCAGAAGTATTTGATGTACCTGTTGTATTTGCAAAGAAGACCCAGACAAAGAATATTGCAGGAGATGTGTATACAACAAAGGTAGAATCCTTCACACACGGAAGAGTATATGATATTATCGTATCCAAAGAATTCCTTGGAGAAGGGGACAAGGTTCTTCTGATCGATGATTTCCTGGCAAATGGAAAAGCACTCGAAGGTCTGGCAGAACTGGTGAAAAAATCCGGAGCAGAACTGGTTGGAGCAGGTGTTGTCATTGAAAAAGGATTCCAGGTTGGCGGAGATATTATCCGTTCAAAAGGAATTCATCTGGAATCACTTGCAATCGTAGAAAGCATGGATGAAAAGACAGGGGAAGTTGTTTTCCGCGATTAATGACAGTAATTACGGAGTCAGTGACTGGTAAAAACGAGACACGGTGTTAACACCAACATAAATTATTAAGGGAATGTGAGGCTTTCATATTCCCTTTTTTTTATTCCTATGCTATACTTTATAATAAGTATGCAGATGCATAAAGAGAACTTAAAGTAAGGAGTAAGAACTTATGAAGAGAGTATTATTAAAACTCAGCGGGGAAGCTCTCGCAGGTGATAAAAAGACAGGATTTGACGAAGCAACCTGTATGGGCGTAGCAAAACAGGTAAAAGAACTGGTTGATGATGGAATCCAGGTAGCGATCGTAACAGGCGGCGGGAACTTCTGGAGAGGAAGAACAAGCGAAACGATCGACCGTGTAAAAGCTGACCAGATCGGAATGCTTGCAACAGTTATGAACTGTATCTATGTCTCAGATATTTTCCGTTATGCAGGAATGAAGACAGAAGTATTTACACCTTTCGTATGTGGTGCATTTACAACTCTGTTTTCCAAGGATGCAGCGGTAGAAGCTCTGAATGAAGGAAAGGTTATCTTCTTTGCAGGCGGAACAGGTCATCCATACTTCTCTACAGATACAGGAGCAGTTTTAAAAGCAATTGAGATTGAAGCAGATGCAATGCTGCTTGCAAAAGCAATCGACGGCATCTATGATAGTGATCCGAAGGTAAATCCGGAAGCTAAAAAATATGATGAGATTTCTATTCAGGAGATTATTGATAAGAAACTTATGGCTGTAGATTTAACAGCATCTATCATGTGCCTGGAAAACAAGATGCCAATGCTGGTATTCGGACTGAACGAAGAAAACAGTATCGTTGAGACCATGAAAGGAACATTTACAGGAACAAAAGTAACTGTATAATGAAAAATAAAAAATAAAAAATATTAGAACATAATTGCGATAAAAGGAGATCACACTATGAATGAAAGATTAAAACCATTTGAAGAAAAAATGAAAAAAACAATCGGAAACCTGGACGGAGAATTATCAGCAATCCGTGCAGGACGTGCGAATCCAAACGTGTTAAATAAAATTATGGTAGACTATTATGGAACACCAACCCCAATCCAGCAGGTAGCAAACGTATCTGTACCGGAGGCACGTATGATCCAGATCCAGCCATGGGAAAAGAGCATGGTAAGAGAGATCGAGAAAGCAATCATGACTTCTGATCTTGGAATTAACCCTACAAATGACGGAACAACTGTACGTCTTCTTTTCCCGGAACTTACAGAAGACCGAAGAAAAGAATTAGTAAAAGACGTTAAGAAAAAAGGGGAAGCAGCAAAAGTTGCAATCCGTAACATCCGCCGTGACGGAATCGATTCTGTTAAGAAATTAAAAGGAACAGACGTATCAGAAGACGAGATGAAAGATATGGAAAATGATCTTCAGAAACTGACAGATAAGTATGTAAAAGAAGTAGATAAAGCTGTAGAAGTAAAATCAAAAGAGGTTATGACAGTATAGAGCGTGTCTGAAAAATCATTTTTAGACACATGCTAAGACCTTGAAAAGATAGAACAGTATACAACGGGAGGGGGATAAGATCCAGAGGCTCTGGAACTGTCCCCTCTGTTCTTGTTGCGAAAAAGGTAAATGATCAGGATCTTGAAATAGAAAAAAGATCCTGCACAGGAGGAAAAATCTAATGAATGTACCACAACATGTTGCAATCATATTGGATGGAAATGGCCGCTGGGCAAAAGCAAAAGGAATGCCTCGTAACTATGGTCATGCGCAGGGAAGTAAGAATGTAGAGCGCATCTGTGAAGAAGCATGGAGAATGGGAATCAAATATCTGACGGTCTATGCGTTTTCGACAGAGAACTGGAACCGTCCGGATGATGAAGTGAATGCGCTGATGAAACTTCTCCGCAATTATATGAAGACATGTCTTAAGACGGCTGCAAAGAATGACATGAAGGTCCGGGTGATCGGAGATATTACCAGACTGGATGAAGATATCCAGAAGCGGATTCTGGATCTGGAAGAGGCAACGAAGAATAACGGTGGTCTGAATTTCCAGATTGCGATCAATTATGGAAGCCGTGATGAGATGGTCCGTGCAATCCGCAGACTTGCAAAAGACTGTGTAGACGGAAAGATAAATCCGGATGAGATTGAAGAACAGACATTTGAACAGTATCTGGATACCAGAGGAATTCCGGATCCGGATCTTATGATCCGTACCAGCGGGGAACTGCGACTTTCCAATTATCTGTTATGGCAACTTGCTTATACAGAGTTTTATTTTACAGAGGTTCCGTGGCCGGACTTTAACAAAGCAGAGCTTGAGAAGGCCATTGAGCAGTATAATCACCGCGACAGACGTTATGGCGGTGTGAAGGAGGAAGAGGAACAGAATGTTTAAGACAAGATTATTAAGTGGAATTGTTCTGGTCATCATACTAATCGCTACAGTAGGAACCGGCGGTGGTTTATTATTTGGCTTTCTGGCGCTGATCAGCCTGATCGGATTGTCAGAACTTTATAAAGTAGTGGATGTACAGAATAAGATTTTGGGGTTGACAGGTTATCTGGCAGCAGTTGTATATTATGGTATTTTATATACCGGACAGATGCAGTATGTGACATTTTTTACGATTGCATTTTTGGTTGTGCTGATGGCGGTATATGTATTTTCATTTCCGACATTTAAGGCAGAGCAGGTAATGACAGTATTCTTTGGGGTGTTTTATGTGGCAGTGATGCTGTCATATGTTTATCAGACAAGAATGCTGGCGGACGGTGCAGTAGCAGTATGGCTGATCTTCTTAAGTTCATGGGGATGTGATACCTGCGCATATTGTGCGGGAATGCTTCTTGGAAAGCATAAAATGGCGCCAAAATTAAGCCCGAAGAAATCCGTAGAAGGCGGTATCGGTGGAATCGTTGGTGCAGCGCTTCTTGGAGCGATCTTTGCTTTTGCAGCGAATAAGATTACAGGAGCAGGTGTAAGTGCAGGGCAGTATGCAATCATCTGTGGTGTAGGTGGTATGATCTCACAGATCGGTGATCTTGCGGCATCTGCAATTAAGCGTAACCATGATATCAAAGACTATGGAAAACTGATACCTGGACACGGTGGAATCCTTGACAGATTTGACAGTGTGATCTTTACAGCACCGATCATTTATTATCTTGCAACATTCCTTGCAGGCAGATTGTAGGAGGCAGTATATGAAAAAAATAGCAATCTTAGGCTCGACGGGTTCTATCGGAACACAGACGCTGGAAGTCGTAAGAGAAAATGGAGATATCGAGGTGCTCGGACTGGCAGCCGGAAGCAATATTAAGATGCTGGAAGAGCAGATCCGGGAATTTCATCCACAGATCGTGGCTGTATGGTCAGAAGAAAAAGCAGCAGAGCTTCGTGTCAATGTGGCAGATACAGACACTAAGATTGTTGCAGGCATGGATGGACTTCTGGAAGTTGCAACAATGGATGGAACAGAGATTCTTGTGACAGCAGTTGTAGGAATGATTGGAATCCGTCCGACGATTGAAGCAATCAAGGCAGGAAAAGATATCGCACTGGCGAATAAAGAGACGCTGGTAACAGCAGGACACATTATTATGCCTCTGGCAAAAGAGATGGGTGTATCCATCCTTCCGGTAGACAGTGAACACAGTGCAATCTTCCAGTCATTACAGGGAAATACACACGGAGCACTGCATAAGATTCTCCTGACTGCATCCGGCGGACCATTCCGTGGAAAAAAGGCAGAAGAATTAATGGAGATCAAAGTAGAAGATGCGTTAAAACACCCGAACTGGTCCATGGGACGCAAGATTACAATTGATTCGTCTACAATGGTCAATAAAGGACTTGAGGTAATCGAAGCAAAATGGTTATTTGATGTAGACGTTGATCAGGTACAAGTAGTTGTTCAGCCACAGAGTATTATTCATTCCATGGTGGAATACGTTGACGGTGCGATCATAGCAGAGCTTGGAACACCGGATATGAAACTTCCAATCCAGTATGCACTGTATTATCCAGAACGTCGTTTCCTTCCGGGAGACAGAGTGGACTTCTGGAGTCTTGGAAAATTAGACTTTGAAAAACCGGATACGGATACATTCTACGGACTGGAACTTGCATACGAAGCAGGTCGTACAGGCGGAAGTCTTCCGACAGTATTCAATGCGGCAAATGAGCTTGCAGTCAGCCAGTTCTTAAACAGAAAGATAAAATATCTGGAGATTACAGAGATCATCGAGGATTGTATGAAGGCACATAAGAACATTGAGAATCCGACACTGGAGCAGATTCTGGAGACGGAAGCTGCAACATATGAAAGAATCAACAGCAGGAGGTAATCGGAGAATTTGGGAATTATATTAGCAATTTTATTATTCAGTTTCATCATATTTTTCCATGAGCTTGGTCATTTTTTACTGGCGAAGAAAAATGGAATAGATGTCAATGAATTTGCTATTGGAATGGGACCGGCAATCTATTCGAAAGAATATAAAGGAACCAAATATGCGATCAGGATACTGCCAATTGGTGGATACTGCGCAATGGGGGAAGATGACGAGGCGACGGATTCGCCAAATAACTTTAATAACAAGTCTGTATGGGCAAGAATTTCGGTGATTGCTGCAGGACCGGTATTTAATTTCATACTGGCATTCGTATTTGCAGTGATCATAACGGCTATGGTAGGGTATGACAAACCTGTGATCGGTGCGGTGGACGCCGGATATCCGGCAGCAGAAGCCGGACTGCAAAAAGGCGACGAGGTTGTAAAGATGGGGAATAAAAACATCCACATTTTCAGAGAAATAAGCTTTTATAACCAGTTTCATGCCAATGAAGACATCGATGTGACCGTATTGCGTGACGGTAAGAAAATCACAGTGACACTGACACCGAAGATGGATAAAGAACTTGGATATAAACGGCTTGGAATCGGAAGCACAGGATATACGAAAGCTAATCCGCTGACGGCACTTCAGTACGGGGCCTATGAAGTGAAATTCTGGATCTGTACAACACTCGACAGCCTGAAGATGCTGGTAACCGGCCAGATCGGAGTCAACCAGTTATCCGGACCGGTGGGAATTGTAAGTTCCGTAGATACGACATATAAGCAGAGCCGGTCTTACGGAGCATTCGTTGTAGCAGTACAGATGCTGAATATGGCGATCCTGTTATCGGCAAACCTTGGTGTTATGAACCTTTTGCCACTTCCGGCACTGGATGGCGGACGTCTGGTATTCTTATTCATCGAGGCAATCAGAAAGAAACGAGTCCCACCGGAGAAAGAAGGATATGTGCATTTTGCGGGGATTGTTATATTAATGGCACTGATGGTGTTTGTGATGTATAATGATATTCACCGGATATTCTTTGGGGGATAGAAGAACTTTTGTTTTATATGTATAATAGAAATAGATACAAGTGTTAATTACAATATAAAGCTATCACCTGTGAAAGAGGATGTGATTATATGCCATTATTAAAAGATGATCATTATACCATCAAAGATATCTATGCTCTTCCGGAAGGAAAACGGGCAGAACTCATTGACGGACAGATTTATGATATGGCACCGCCAAGCTATCAGCACCAGCGGCTTGTAATGGAACTATCTGCTACATTTATGTGGAACCGGATATTTCGGTAATTTGTGATCCATCAAAAATTACGGATAAAGGATGCAATGGTGCACCGGATTTCATTATCGAAATTGTATCACCGAGCAGTCAGCGGATGGATTACCTGACAAAACTTTTCAAATACCGTACCGCCGGTGTCCGGGAATACTGGATTGTTAATCCACTGAAACAGACTGTACAGGTATTTTTATAATTTTTCTAAAATCGGAAAGAAATCAAAAATGAGATCTTTCCGATTTTTTGTACACTTGGCGGTGCACGTTGCTAATGGATACAGTTATTTGTGACAGGTATTATATTGATTACGATATGGCAGACGAAATAATGAAACGGAATATAGAGAACGTATAAAAGAGGTGTATAGCGCACCTCTTTTATTCAGTTTAACTCCGCAATCCGCGACACCCCTACATAGATCTCCGATATCTTATACCATGTTGTATAATCCACCTCCCCAGTCTGCGGCAATCCAAAGATCTTTTGGAAAGTGCGTACAGATTCCGCAGTTGCCGGACCATAGATACCATCTGCAGTTACTTTCGGAATGGCAGGATAAGCCCCGGCGATGACATTTAGCTGCTCCTGAATCTGCCGGACTTTACTGCCGCTTGAGCCTATCTCAAGTGTATAACCAGGCCAGGAAGACGGGATGCCGGAGATGGCTTCGGCAGTGTTGATGTACATGTCATCTCCATAATAATAACGAAGGATTTCAATCGGAGAGTAGCCCTGGTCGCCTAGGCTTTTTGAGCCCCACTGCGTTAACCAGTTCGGACACTGCACCTGCCGTCCGTCACAGTACTGTGTAAGTATCGGCTGCTTTACATTCGGACGGGAGAGATAATCTGCAAATAATTCATCCACAATAATTGAGATCGTATCAAATATATTTCGCTCAGGAATCCACTTATGGTCGAATGCAGTGGAGGAGGTGATGGTAAAATCATATCCCTTGTTCCGGTAAAATTCCGTATATACCCGGTTCAGTGTAAAGGACATGATCGCCAGTACATTTGCCCGGATTGTATTTTCCGGCCATGTGGCATAGATTTCACTGGAGGCGACATTTTTGATGTAGTCTTTATATTTCACATAATAATTTGTTGCGGTGGAATCCCGGGGACTTCCGTCATGTACAACAATATATTCCGGAACCACAACCCGGCTTAATACGATCTCGCCGCTTTCCGGTACTGGCTGGATCTCGTCTTCTGGAATTTTCGGCGGATAATTACCATATAATGTATGAGCTGGAATTACGTAGACATCTTCGTCTGCGTTTGGATTATCGATTGGTTTCAGACGTATATTCTGAATGGCGGTAACATCAGAAAGAATTTCGGCACCTGCGATGCTGATGGATTCGAATCCCGGAGCAGTTACCTGTAACGTATATTCAGAATAAGGCTGCTGTTCGTTTTCTGGATTCAGACTATATTCCACAGGAGGAGCTGCAAGATCGATGGTTTCGGTCTGTCCGGAAGAATCGGTTTCCAATTGTTCTAATTCTGAGTCAGGAACTCCGGTATAAGAGATGGAGATCTTAGCATCTGCGATTGGAAATGCAGTGATATCGGAAACGATATTGACCTGCAGACGGCCTTTGTCAGGTGTGTCCTGAGGATTTGGAAGTGATCCATTCATGAAAATACCTCTTAAAAGATTCTGTCATTGAAAGAATATGCGAAGAAAGTAATTATGTGCATTGTGGAGAAGCCAGATAAAAATGCAATCATCATTGCAGGTGGCAAGGAAGAAAACGGCATCTAATTTTTATCTGAGATGGTCTTTGGCGGAATTGCAGAGGTACAAAGAAAAATGTATAATGGAACGACAAAGAGCAAAATATAGAGAAAGATGTATAATAGAGAGGAATGTATGATAAGAAGGAAATATAAAAAAAGAAAGCATGGTTTTGCAGTTTTGATCATGTTTTGTGTCATTCTGACCGGGGCTGCAGGTGCGCAGAGAGTTGTGAACTGGAACAAAGGAACAGATCAGGAAAAAAGCAGCATTCCCTATCAGAAGACGAGTGGAGAGATGGAGAATGCCACGGACAAATATTATTATGAACAGCTGGCAGACGAGGAAAAGCAGATCTATCAGGAAATCTTAGAAGGAGTCAGAAATCATACGGAAGAGATCTATGTACATGCGTCGGATGCAAACCAGGCGAATCAGATCTTTCAGGATATTATCAAGGACCAGCCGGATGTTTTCTGGTGCGATGGGACAGCAACTGCAGTTTCACATAAAGGAAATGAAAGTTATACAGTATTAAAACCCAAGTATATATATGATGCCGGAGAAAGTACATCCATGAGTCAGGAGATTGAACAGCAGGTGGATGAATGGCTGAAAGATCTGGAAAATGATACGGATGATTATCATAAGATCCTTTATGTATATGAAAAGATTGTTGATATGGTAGATTATGATGCGGAAGCATCAGATAACCAGAATATTTACAGTGTATTTGTAAATCACCGTTCCGTCTGTGCGGGATATTCGAGAGCGACGCAGTATCTGCTGGAAAAACTGGGAGTCTTCTGTACTTATGTAACGGGGAAGACGACAGGAGGAGAAAGTCATGCATGGAATCTGGTGAAATGTAACGGAGACTATTATTATGTAGATACAACCTGGGGGGATCCCGTATTCCAGAAAGCAGAAGGAGAAGAGACATCTGCGGATCAGAATATCAGTTATGACTATATGTGCTGTGATGACACAGAACTATTGCAGACGCATGTGCCGGACAGTGAGACCGTACTTCCGGTATGCAGTAAGATGGATGCGAATTACTATGTAGTAAATGGAATGTATTATCAGCAGTATGACGGAGAACAGGTATTAAATGCGATGAATCAGTCAGTCTGGAATAAGGAATCATCAACAACGTTCAAATTCGCTGACGGGGATTTCTACCAGCAGGCACACGATGACATTTTCCAGAATCAACTGCAAAAAGCGGCAAAGAACCTGGCGCAGGCCTATGGTCTTGCGCAGGTAAAGTATCAATACATCGATGACCCGAGACTGCACAAGATTGTAATATTTTGGCAGTATTCATAAAAAAACAAAAATATCCGTTGAAAATCGCCGGATTATGTAGTATAATTTTTACAATTTGTGAAGACATAAATTGTCTGGTACCGATGGATCAAAAACAAGGCGGTTTTGTGCTTGCACAAACTGCCTTTTGTTCTATATTTTTAAGAAAAATTCCTTGTTACAACGAATTTTTTTTGCCCAGATATAGAAAAATCCACGGAAATGGCGGTATGACTTCATGAAAAAAGAAAAAGAAACACAGAAGGGAAAAGGTGAATATATGAAAGCATTTCTTATATTAGAAGACGGGACTGTCTTTACCGGAACCAGCATAGGTTCGACAAGAGACATGATTAGCGAGATAGTGTTTAATACTTCAATGACAGGTTATCTGGAGGTATTAACCGACCCTTCTTATGCGGGACAGGCCGTAGTAATGACCTATCCATTGATTGGAAATTATGGCATCACACCGGATATGGAGTCAAGGAAGGCATGGCCGGATGGATATATCGTAAGAGAACTTTCCAGAATGCCAAGCAACTTCCGTTGTGAAGGAACAATTCAGGATTTTCTGAAAGAGCAGGATATTCCTGGAATTGCAGGAATTGATACACGTGCCCTTACGAAGATTCTTCGTGAAAAGGGAACCATGAACGGAATGATCACCACAAATGAGAATTACAATTTAGATGAGATTCTTCCAAAACTGAAAGCATACACAGTTGGTGATGTGGTATCAAAAGTAACATGTGATGAAAAATATGTCTTAGAAGGCAATGGACCGAAAGTGGCCCTTATGGACTTTGGTGCGAAGAAGAACATTGCCAAATCTTTAAATGAGCGTGGCTGTGAAGTAACAATTTATCCGGCAGGTACAAAAGCAGAAGAAATCATTGCTGCTAACCCGGACGGCATTATGTTGTCTAATGGGCCTGGAGATCCGGAGACATGCGTATCTATTATTGAAGAGATCAAGAAGTTATACAATACTGATATTCCTATTTTTGCAATTTGTCTCGGACATCAGCTTATGGCACTTGCAAATGGCGCAAAGACTTATAAGTTGAAATATGGACACCGCGGCGGTAACCATCCGGTGAAAGATCTGACAAACAACAGAGTGTACATTTCTTCACAGAACCATGGTTATGCAGTTGATGGTACAACCATTGATCCGGCTATCGCAAAAGAAGCGTTTATCAATGTTAACGACGGAACCAACGAAGGACTTGCATACGAAGGAAAGAACATTTTCACAGTTCAGTTCCACCCGGAAGCTTGTCCTGGACCACAGGATTCCGGATACCTGTTTGACAGATTTATGGATATGATGAAAGGAGCAAAATAATGCCTAGAATTAAAGATATTAAGAAAGTATTAGTAATTGGCTCTGGTCCTATTATCATTGGACAGGCAGCGGAGTTTGACTATGCAGGTACACAGGCCTGCCGTTCATTAAAAGAAGAAGGTCTGGAAGTAGTTCTTCTGAACTCTAACCCGGCTACGATCATGACAGATAAAGATATCGCAGACCGCGTATACATCGAGCCTCTGACAGTTGAAGTAGTAGAGCAGTTGATCTTAAAGGAAAAACCAGACAGTGTCCTTCCTACACTTGGTGGACAGGCAGCACTGAACCTGGCTATGGAGCTGGATGAAAATGGATTCCTTGAAAGAAATAACGTACGTCTGATCGGTACCACTTCTGAGACAATCAAAAAGGCCGAAGACCGTCTGGAATTCAAGATGACAATGGAAAAGATCGGCGAGCCTTGTGCAGCTTCTAAAGTCGTAAAAGATGTACAGGCAGGTATTGAATTTGCAGAAAGCATCGGATATCCGGTAGTACTTCGTCCGGCTTACACACTTGGTGGAAGCGGTGGTGGAATCGCTGATAACAGAACAGAACTCGTAGAGATCCTGGAAAACGGACTTCGTCTTTCACGTGTTGGAGAAGTTCTGGTAGAGCGTTGTATCGCAGGATGGAAAGAGATTGAGTACGAAGTAATGCGTGACAGCAATGGTAACTGCATTACCGTATGTAATATGGAAAACTTAGACCCGGTAGGTGTACATACTGGAGACAGTATCGTAGTAGCACCTTCCCAGACACTGAGTGATAAAGAGTACCAGATGCTCCGTACATCTGCTCTTAATATCATCAGCGAGCTGAATATCACTGGTGGATGTAACGTACAGTATGCGCTGAATCCGGATTCATTTGAGTACTGTGTAATCGAGGTTAACCCTCGTGTAAGCCGTTCTTCTGCTCTTGCATCTAAGGCAACAGGATACCCGATCGCCAAGGTTGCAGCAAAGATCGCTCTTGGATACACACTGGATGAGATCAAGAATGCAGTAACAAAGAAGACATATGCAAGTTTCGAGCCTATGCTTGACTACTGTGTTGTTAAGATCCCAAGACTTCCATTCGATAAGTTCATCAGTGCAAAACGTACATTGACAACACAGATGAAAGCGACTGGAGAAGTTATGAGTATCTGTGATAACTTCGAGGGAGCACTTATGAAAGCCATCCGTTCTCTGGAACAGCATGTAGACAGCCTTATGTCTTATGATTTCTCTTACTTAAAAGGAGAAGAACTGTTAGAAGAACTGAAAGTTGTAGATGACCGCCGTATCTGGAAGATCGCAGAAGCAATCCGCCAGGGCATCAGCTATGAAGATATTCACAGAATTACAAAGATTGACAACTGGTTCATCGACAAGATCGCAATTCTTGTAGAGATGGAACAGAAACTAAAGACAGAAGAATTAACAGCAGAGACATTAAAAGAAGCAAAACGCTTAGAATTCCCGGATAATGTAATTGCAGAACTGACAGGAAAGACAGAGCGTGAGATCCATGATCTTCGTCATGACAATGGCATTACAGCTTCTTATAAGATGGTTGATACCTGTGCAGCTGAGTTCGCAGCAGAGACACCATATTATTACTCTGTATTCGGAAGTGAGAACGAAGTAGTTGAGACTTCCGGCAAGAAGAAAGTACTGGTACTTGGTTCCGGACCGATCCGTATCGGACAGGGTATTGAGTTCGACTTCTGTTCTGTACATTGTACATGGGCATTTGCCAAAGAAGGATACGAGACAATTATTGTAAATAATAACCCTGAGACAGTAAGTACAGACTTCGATATCGCAGATAAGCTGTACTTCGAGCCTCTGACACCGGAAGATGTAGAAAGCATCGTAGATCTGGAAAAACCAGACGGAGCAGTTGTACAGTTTGGTGGACAGACAGCGATCAAGCTTACAGAGTCTCTGATGAAGATGGGCGTTCCGATCCTTGGAACATCTGCTGAAAATGTAGATGCAGCCGAAGACCGTGAGCTGTTCGATGAGATTCTTGAGCAGTGCGAGATCCCAAGACCGACAGGTGGAACTGTATTTACAGCCGAAGAAGCTAAGAAAGTAGCAAACAGACTGGGTTATCCGGTGCTGGTAAGACCTTCTTACGTACTTGGTGGACAGGGAATGCAGATTGCGATCAACGATCATGATATCGATGAGTTTATCGGAATCATCAACCGTATCGCACAGGATCACCCAATCCTGGTTGATAAATATTTACAGGGTAAAGAAATTGAGGTCGATGCCGTATGTGACGGAGAAGATATCCTGATTCCAGGTATCATGGAGCATATCGAGCGTGCCGGAATCCACTCCGGAGACAGTATTTCTGTATATCCTGCACAGAGCATCTCTCAGAAGACAAAAGAGACGATTGCGGAATATACAAGAAGACTTGCAAAATCATTACACGTAATCGGACTGATCAACATCCAGTTCATCGTATGTGGCGAGGATGTATATGTAATCGAAGTTAACCCTCGTTCCAGCCGTACTGTTCCATACATCAGTAAGGTAACAGGTATTCCGATCGTACCACTTGCAACAAAGGTGATCATCGGACACAAGATCAAAGAACTTGGTTATACACCTGGATTACAGCCGGAAGCAGATTACTTTGCAATCAAGATGCCGGTATTCTCATTTGAGAAGATCCGTGGTGCTGATATCAGCCTTGGACCTGAGATGAAGTCTACAGGAGAGTGTCTGGGAATTGCCAAGACATTTGATGAAGCTCTTTATAAAGCATTCATCGGTGCCGGAATCAAGCTTCCAAAACACAAGAACATGATCATGACAGTTCGTGATGAAGATAAGGAAGAAGCAGTAGAGATCGGACGCAGATTCGAAAAGATTGGTTACAAGATCTTTGCTACAGAAGGAACGGCAAAAGTCCTGACAGATGCTGGTGTAAAAGCTATGACAGTCAATAAGATTGAGCAGGAATCTCCGAACCTTATGGATCTGATCCTCGGACATAAGATTGATCTGGTTATCGATACACCTCCGCAGGGAGCTGATCACTCAAGAGACGGATTCGTGATCCGTAGAAATGCGATCGAGACAGGTGTTAATGTACTGACAGCGATCGATACAGCAAAAGCTCTGATCACCAGTCTTGAGAATACAGATATCCAGAAACTGACACTGATCGATATCGCCAAGATCAAATAGAATTTGGACAATCGGATTTGGTGTAAATAAATTTTGTGCAACAGAATTTGAAAAATTGATATTTGTAATGTTTGTAAAAACATAAATAAAAGTGGCATACAGCATGATTACTTGCGGTATGCTGCTTTTTTTGTTGCCGGACATTCGAAAGAATCTGCCAGTGTCAGATGATGTCAGTGGCAGATTCGGTAGATGCTAAGATAAAAAATATAAAATATGTGATCATTTACATCATGTAATACGTTCTATATACAGGGGACGCCCTCAGGAGGAAGAATTTTGACGCATGAAAATGAATTACTTAGAAAGATAGCAAAAGGGAAAACAGAATACTGGGAAGAACTGATTGGGATGTATTACGAGGATATTATCCGGAGATTACGACGGATCAGTTAGATTATTATGAAATCGCCTGGAGAGAGCTTCTTGGAAGAAATTTTGTGAAGATTGGAAGTGGTTATCACTGGACACCATATATCATCGTAATTGCAGCGGGTATAAGTATTCCATTATTTGTCATTCTGGCACTGGTAAGTTATTGTAAAAAGGAATATTAATAAAATGTTACGGATGAATTTCAAGATCGTAAAAAATGTAAAATATGGATTGCAAAAATGATGATGAAAAGAGAAAAAACAGCAGAAAAAGCCGTCTGTAATGTGTGCCACAAGGCATCTGGAAATAAAAAAGTTGACAAAATGAAATAAACATGATATGATACCAACCGTTGTGTGTAACATTTCTGTAATAAACGTAATAATATTGAAAAGAACGAATATAATTTATTAAAAGAAATGTAAATCATTGAAACAAATCAGGAGGGTATCATTATCATGTTAAAAGCTAAGAGACTGAGAAATATGTTCATGCTCCTTGTAGCATGTACAGTAACAGCAACTGGATTCACAAGCCAGGCAGCCTCTAGACAGCCAGAAGTTACAACTATCACAGATACAAAAGAGGAAGATACAAATACACATGCCGCAGCTGTGGCAATCTCACAGGATCTGATTGCATCCACTCAGGAGATGGCACAGGAACAGCAGCAGATTATTGAAGAAAATATAGCAAAAAAAGAAGAGGAAGAGCGTCTCGCAAGAGAAAAAGCAGAGCAGGAAGCAAGAGAACAGGCGGAACGTGAAGCAAGAGAAGCGCAGGAGGCTTATGTAAGACAGAATCAGGAACTGATGGCATCCATCATTTTCTGCGAGGCGGGAAATCAGTCATATGAAGGACAGGTTGCCGTAGGAGCGGTTATTATGAACCGGGTAAAAAGCGGGACATTTCCAAATACAATAGAAGGCGTCATCTATCAATCTGGCCAGTTTTCACCGGTTGCTACCGGATGGCTTAACAAAGTCAGAAATTCAGCCGGTTATACACAGACGGCCATGCAGGCTGCGATCGATGCGCTGAACGGTTCAAATCCGATCGGAAGCTGCCTGTATTTTGACCAGGGTGGTTCCGGAATGAAGATCGGAGCACATTATTTCCATTAATTATTTTGCGAAAGAGAATGTCGGATCTGGGTATATTCTTACGGGAAAATTCGAAAGAAATCTTAAGAAAACCAGAATTGACAAGCATATAAAAAATGTATTACGATGAGAGGGCAAAAGCATCAGATTGGCTTTTGCCCTCTTATCATATGTAAGAGAAGCTGCCGGGATGGACGTTTTTTGTATGCCAATGCATAAAGGAACAGCAGCCGTTGGCAGAGATATGAAATATAAAATGAACAGGTGTCGGGGGAACAAAAATTGTATAAAATATTAATCGTGGAAGACGACGAGACAATTGCAGGCGGATTGAAAACACATTTGGAAAGATGGAATTATCAGGTGGAATGCATAACTGATTTTAGAAACGTCATGGAAAAATATGTAGCATTTGATCCACAGCTTGTACTTCTGGATATCGTACTTCCTTTTTTTAATGGATTCCACTGGTGTCAGGAGATTCGGAAGATATCAAAAGTCCCGATCATATTCCTGTCTTCTGCAAATGATAATATGAATATTGTAATGGCAATGAATATGGGCGGGGATGAGTTTATAGAGAAACCATTTGACCTGAATGTGGTGACGGCCAAAGTACAGGCAGTACTTAGAAGGACTTATGAATTCAGAGGAACGTCCGATGTTATGGAGTGGAATGGTGCGATTCTTAACCTGTCAGACACAACTTTATTATATCAGGACAGGAAACTGAATCTTACGAAAAATGAATTCCGGATACTACAGATATTGCTGGAAAATGCAGGAAAGATTGTAACCCGCGAGACGATTATGACAAGACTTTGGGACAGCGATGAATTCATCGATGATAATACACTTACGGTAAATGTGGCAAGACTTCGTAAGAAACTGGATCAGATCGGGCTGGGAGAGAAGATTACAACCAAAAAAGGAATTGGGTATATGGTGGAAGCATGAAATTAATAACAGCATTTTTAAAAGACAAAGGAAGAGAAATCAGTTTATATGCCGGGACGGTGGGAATCTTTGTCGTTGTAGCTTTCCTTTATAATATCCGGATAGATGAATTAAGATATGCACTGCTTCTGGTGGCTGTATGGCTGTTGCTTTATGAAGCAACGGAGTTCTGCCGGTTCCGGAAGAAGCATCTGATTCTGGAAAGCTTAAGGAAAGTACCGCAGGAATGTGCGGATAATCTTCCGCAATACAGAAATCTCCTGGAAGCTGATTATCAGGAAATAATAACAATGCTAAGTGAAAAACTGGCAGAGATAAAATCCGAAGATCAGATTGCCAGACAGGATCTTGCAGATTATTATGGAATGTGGGCGCATCAGATCAAGACGCCGATTGCGGCAATGCATATACTGCTTCAGGGAATGGAAGCGGAATATCCGGAGCTTACAGAGACAAAAGAGATTAAGATGGAGCTTTTTAAGATGGAACAGTATGTAGAGATGGTGCTGACTTATCTCAGGATGGAGGACATGTCTTCGGATCTTCAGATAGAGCAGGTTCCGTTAGATAAGATACTGAAGCAGTCTGTGCGGAAGTATTCGCAGATGTTCATATTGCAAAAGATCCGTCTGGAATACCAGCCGACAGGTCAGAATGTGCTGACGGATGAAAAATGGCTGGGATTTGTTATCGAACAGATCCTTTCTAATGCATTAAAATATATTAGAAGTGATGGTGTGATCAGGATATATAAGGAAGAAAAAGATAACAGGATGCTTCTGATAATAGAAGATAACGGAATCGGGATACAGGCAGAAGATCTGCCGAGAGTATTTGAAAAAGGATTTACCGGTTATAATGGCCGGGCAGATAAAAAATCAACCGGAATAGGATTATATTTATGTAAAAAGATTATGAAAAGGTTAGGACACGGGATCTGGATAGAATCAGATATCGGACACGGGACCTGTGTATATGTTGATCTGTCCAGAAAAGACTGGGATCCGGAATAAAGAATGGAATCTTACAGGAATGTAAGGTTAGACAGGGGAAATGTCACCTGCTTCGATGGCAGTGCATTTCCTCTTTTCTTATAATAGAGATCGTAAATGAGAGATCTGAAAAAAAGAAAGGAAGAAATGTTATGGCATTATTAGAAGTAAAAAATGTGAAGAAAATATATACCACAAGATTCGGAAGTAATCAGGTAGAAGCATTAAAAAACGTAAGCTTTACCGTAGAGCGCGGGGAATATGTGGCGATCATGGGAGAGTCCGGATCCGGTAAGACGACGCTTCTTAACATCCTGGCGGCACTTGATAAACCGACAGAAGGGAAGGTTTATCTGAAAGAACGGGATCTTGGAAAATTAAAAGAAAAAGAGATTGCGGCATTTCGAAGACAGAATCTGGGATTTGTATTTCAGGATTTTAATCTGCTGGATACATTTTCGTTAAAGGATAATATCTTTCTGCCGCTGGTTTTATCTGGAAAAAAATATCCGGAGATGGAGCAGAGATTAAAGCCGATTGCAGAAAAGCTTGGAATAGAGAGGCTTCTTGATAAATATCCTTATGAAGTATCCGGAGGACAAAAGCAAAGGGCAGCGATTGCAAGAGCGCTGATCACGAATCCGCAGCTAATCCTGGCGGATGAACCTTCAGGAGCATTGGATTCAAAGGCAGCAGACAATCTGATGAACTTGTTTGCAACAATTAATCAAGATGGCCAGACAATTGTTATGGTAACACATAGTGTAAAAGCAGCCAGCAGTGCAAAAAGAGTTCTGTTTATCAAAGATGGTAAAGTGTTCCATCAGCTGTTCAGAGGCAATCTTAAGAATGAAGAGATGTACCAGAAGATTGCAAATACCTTAAAAGTCCTGGCGGCAGGAGGTGAGAGTGATGAATAGTTTTATATATGAAAAACTTGCAGTCACGAATCTGAAAAACAACCGGAAAACATATGTGCCGTATATTATCACTGCAATTCTTACCGTTATGATGTTCTATATGATAGATGCACTGAGCCGTGGAAAAGGAGTGGCGATGAATACTTTGCAGATATGTCTGCAGTATGCAACTGGTGTGATCATCGTATTTGCTGTGATTTTCCTGTTCTATACGAACAGCTTCCTGATCAAACGACGGAAAAAAGAGATCGGCGTATATAATATTCTGGGAATGGGAAAACGCCATATTGCGCGGATGATGGCAGTAGAGACGATTCTGACTGCCGGGATCAGTATTCTCGGAGGACTGCTGTCCGGGATCATATTTGGGAAACTGATGTACCTGCTGCTTCTTAAGATTATGCATAATAGTGTGGATATGCAGTTTTCGGTTAATGGAACTGCAATCGGACATACGGTACTTTTGTTTGCTGTGATTTTTCTTCTGACCTATGTGTATAATGTCCTGCAGATACAGCTGGTGAATCCGGTCGAACTTCTGCATGGAGGCAACCAGGGGGAAAAAGAGCCAAAGAGCAGATGGCTTCTTGTAGTGATCGGTGTGGCAGCACTTGGATGCGGATACTGGATTGCACTTACGACAGAAGCCCCATTAGAGGCACTTTTGAAATTCTTCGTTGCTGTGGTTTGTGTGATCATAGGAACATATGCAATTTTTATTGCCGGAAGTATTGTGGTTTTGAAAATACTCAGGAAAAATAAAGCATATTATTACAATCCAAAGCATTTTACAAGTGTGTCAGGGATGCTCTATCGCATGAAGCAAAATGGAGCAGGCCTTGCAAACATCTGTGTGCTCAGTACGATGGTGCTGGTCATGGTATCTACAACCGTATCTTTATATGCCGGAATGGAAGACATTCTGGACTCCCGTTTCCCAAGAGATGTGTCCATCGTCTGCAATAAGGCAGATATAGACAATGAAGAAATGATCGACAGGCTTATAAAAGAGCAATGTAAGAAAAGTAATGTAAAGATCACCGACAGGGTGAGCTACAGATATGGAAGCATAAATGCTGTTTTAAAGGGGAATAACCTGGAGAAGGTAGAACAATACTATCCAGATAAAAACTTTTATTATGTAGAGATGCTTTCACAGGAAGAGTATAACCGGATAGAAAAGAAGCATATTTCACTGAATGAAGATGAGATACTGGCTTACTGTACGAATGGTACACACGGAAAAGACAAGATTACGATCGCAGATCAGACCTATCAGGTGAAAGAAGAACCAGGAGAGATGAAAAGTCAGCCAAAAAGCACGACTGAAATGTATAAGACATTATATCTTGTATTTGCAGACGCAGAACAGATTGAACGGATTCAGCCATTTTCTTATGCGGATAAATTTAACCTGAAAGGAGAAGAGAAAAAACAAAAAGAAGCTCTGGAACGTATAGAAAAAGAATTTTATGAACAGATTCCGGAAGGAACGATGGAAAGCCGTCTGCTAAGCCGCTCTTCTTTCTATGAATTATACGGAGGACTGTTTTTCATTGGCATTTATCTGGGAAGTCTGTTTGTCATGGCGACGGTTCTGATCATTTACTATAAGCAGATATCAGAAGGGTATGACGACAGAGAACGTTATCAGATCATGCAAAAAGTCGGTATGAGCAAAAAAGAAGTGAAACGTTCGATCAGAAGTCAGGTGCTGAGTGTATTTTTCATGCCTTTGATTGTAGCGGTAATCCATGTTGCTGTGGCTTTTAAAGTCATGACAAAAATCCTGGGAGTGTTGAATCTTACAAATGTACCATTATTTGCAGGTTGTACAGTAATAACGATAGGTGTTTTTGCAGTGTTCTATATTATCGTTTACAGTATAACCGCAAAAGAATATTACCGGATCGTGAATTAATTAATTTTCATTGACTTTGTATCCGTCAGGTTGTATTGTTTTCTTAGAACGTTTTGCGAATCAAGGAGGAGCTGAAAAAATGACAAAAGACGGCGAAAGAAATTTAGTAAAAGTAGAACATGTAAATGGTGGTGACGGATATATTATAAGAGAAGCAATGGTGACTTCAGAAGAAGTAGGAGAAGCCTGTAGAATGTATGCACGAATTCACCTGGATCCTGGATGCGAAGTTGGATATCATGAACATCACGGAGAGACAGAATCTTATTTCATTCTTACAGGACACGGAACATACGATGATAATGGAGAAAAACAGCCGGCGAATCCTGGAGATCTGTTCTTATGCAAAGACGGAGACGGACATGGTATTAAAAATACCGGTGATGAAGAGATGACCTTCATGGCTTTGATTCTGAAAAAATAGTATGCAAAGAAAATAACAAGAGGAACATATGCCAGACATATGTTCCTCTTGTTATCTTCAAAAGATTATAAATTCCGGAATACTTCCAATAACCGGTCGTTATCTTCCGGCATCATGATGCAAAAGCGTACATATTCCCCGTCAAGACTTTCAAAAGAAGAGCAGTCGCGGATCATAAGATTCTGATGAATTGCTTTTTCAAAGACATCAAATGAAGTAACCCCTTCTTTTAAGATACGAACCAGTATAAAATTCGCATAAGCCGGATAGATTTTTACAGTATCCAGTTGGGAGAGCTCCTTACACATACGGGTACGTTCGGAATCAATCAGCTTCCAGGTTTTTTGAATGTATGCGGTATCTTTTAACATACGTTCGCCGGCATAGGCCCCGACGCTGTTAAGGCTCCATGGATTCTGGTGAGTAAGAAGTGTCTGTAAAAATTCCTGATTGCTGGTAATACCATAACCAAAACGAAGTCCCGGAGCTGCAAAGAATTTGGATACTCCGCGTATGACCATAAAATTGTCGAATTCAGACACCAGTGGAATGGCAGAAAGGACTGCATCTTCTGGTGCAAATTCAATATAAGTTTCGTCAATCATGACAAAGATATTCAAAGATTTACAGATGCTTAAAATCTGCTTCATCTCATCGGTGCTGATGGCAGATGAAGTCGGATTGTTCGGATTACAGATAATGAGTAATTCGATATCACTTTCAAGAGTGGCAGTCAGGCCCGGAAGGTTTAATTGAAAATGATCCGGCTCTTTTAAATTATAATATTCCAATGTACCGCCGACCAGATTCAGTTCTCTTGCATATTCAGAATAAGTTGGTCCGAGAAGAAGAGCTTTTTTGGGAGCACGCTGGTTAATAAGAAGGGAGATCAGTTCCGTAGAACCATTGCCTACAACAATGTGTTCAGGCTGCGTACCTGTGTATTCGGAAATGGCTTTTTTTAGGCCTGTATAGTTGCGGTCCGGGTAGCTGCTTATGATGTCAAGGTGATCTGCGAGATCTTTCTTTACCTGGTCAGATAATCCGAGAGGATTTACATTTGCGCCGAAAAGGACAATTTTTCCCTTATCAAGATGATAATAATTTGCAATTTTTTCAAGATCACTTCCGTGAAATTCTGGTTTGTTTTTCATAGCATTCCATCCTATCATAACAGTTTGCTGCGGTTCTTTTGAAAAGCAGGACTTGAAAGATGCTCATCTTTGGACTGCAGCAACGTTTTTTATAATTTTAAGATTTTCAGTTTACGGCATTGCCAGCAGTTGACAAACAATGCTATAATTTATTATAGTATGTTTTAAGAAAAAAGCAACGAAAGAAGCAGGTGTAGGACTTGAAAAATAAAATCCAGAAATTTTCGAAGGGTGACTTTCAGCTGGTACGGCCGGATGTGATATTCGATGAAACCAATCTTGTTCTCATTATAGGAGAAGGGGAAGTATACAGAGGAAGTTTTACCATGAGAGCGAATAATGAAGGCAGAATACGAGGTTTGGTATACTCGTCTTCTTTTCGTGTTCATTTTAAAGATCAGGGATTTGAAGGAAATCCGACAAAAGTAGAATTTACTTATGACGGACGCGGCCTTCGTCCTGGACATGTCGAAAAAGGAAAATTTACAGTCGTATGTACCGGAGGGGAATACGAACTGACATTTACGGCAATTATAGAAAAACCATATGTAATGACTTCATATGGAAAAGTACAGGGAACAGATGATTTCCGCAAATTGGCGATTAAGGATTTTTCGGAAGCAGGAAGACTGTTCCGGTCAAAAGAATTCTATGAAATATTAAAATATGAAAATGAGAGAACGTTTTACCTCTATGATAATATGCGCAAATGGTCTCTTGGAGAGCAGGCTATGGAGGAATTCATGGTCGGTATCAAACAGAAAGAATGTATTTTCCTGACGTTACAGGGAGAAGGAATGCTGTTTGAAGATCTGACAGAATCTACAAAGGGAACTCTTACGATTATGAAGAATACGTGGGGGTATATGCCGATCAGGATTGTGACAGTCGGTGATTTCCTGAAGGTTTCAAGACCAGAGATCAGTACGGAAGATTTTGTGGGTAATACACATGAAATCGAGTACGTTATAAGAACGGAGAAGCTTCATGGTGGCCGTAATTATGGTGCGCTGAAGCTTGTGACGCCATATGAGACGCTGACATATGAAGTGGAAGTAGTGCAGAATCAGGATTATGATGAAGACCACCGTATGGCAGAACTTTTAATGGCACAGATCATTAAGGAATATGTAGGTTATGTGGCTGGAAGGATAAAGCTGGAAAACTGGGTGGAAAGTGCCATTGAAAGAGCCGTCGAACTCCGGAAGATGGAGCCGATGAATGAAATCTATCAGTTGATGTTAGCAAATATCTATCTGATCGGGAATAAAGTAGAAGAAGCAAAGTGGATTCTGGAAAATTATAATTATAACCGTTTTGCAATCGGAAAAGATCCGCTTACGAATTGTTATTACCTTTATCTGACAGCTAAAATCCGTGGTGATGAAGATTATGAAGACCGGGTACTGGATGAGATTGGTAAGACATATATGAGACATCAGGATTCATGGTGGATCCTTGCAATGATCCTGAACCTGGATCCGAGATATAAGAATCCGTATAAACGTCTGGAACTGCTGGAAGAGCAGTTTGAATACGGTATTCATTCGGTATTGTTCTATATGGAAGCTTATCTGTGCTATAAGGAAAAGCCGGCGTTATTGAAAAAGCTTGGGGTATTTGAAATCCAGGTGCTGAATTTTGCGACAAAATACCGCATGATGACAAAAGAACTTGCGCTATATGTCTCAAATTTTGCAAGCCAGCAGAAAAATTACAGCAGTAAGCTGTTCAGAATACTGGAACGTATCTATAAGACATATGATGAGCCGATGATTCTGAATACTATCTGTACATTGCTGATCAAAGGAAATAAGACGCAGAAGAGATATTTCATATGGTATAAAAAAGCGGTTGATGCAGAGCTTAGGATTGCGCAGCTGTATGAATATTATATGATGACGCTTGATGAGGAGCGGGCGCATGGCCAGCTTCCAAAGCCATTGGTATTATATTTTATGCATGGCAATTCGCTGAATTATAAAAAAGCAGCATATCTGTATGCCAATATACTGACATATGAAGAATCGCAAAGCGAAATCTTTAAAAATTACAAAGAACAGATGATTGCATTTACATGGGATCAGCTGATGAAAAGGCATATCACAGAATCACTTCGTATCCTGTATAAGAGATTCTGTAAAGAAGATGAGATGCTTGCAGAACGGATGCAGGCGATGCGGGATGTCTGCTATTCATATGAGGTCAGAACCAAAGTCCCGAATATGAAGTGTATTCTTGTAATTGAAAAAGATGGTGCCGTGCGGCAGAGAATTCCATACGATGATGTAGATGGAGCAATCATCTATCTCTACGATAAAGAGTCAAGAATTGTATGGGAATCAGTAGAAGGACGCCATTACACAGATTCTATTCCGTATGAAACAAAGCGGTTATTCTATGAACCAAAATTCGTAGATATGTGCAGAAAATATGCGGTATCGAATGGAATCTGGGATCCGGAACCAGAAAAAGAAAAGCCGGATTATGAAAAACTGCAGGAAAGCAAAGATATAGAAAATTTTGATGATAAAGATCTGTTCATGCTGTGCAGTAAGAGAATACGGGAAGAAAATTATACAGAGGAAGATTTCCTGAGTGCTCTTACATTTGAGATGTTTGACCGCGGCCAGTACGATAAAGTAACACTTACGTATCTGGCGGAATATTACTGTGGACCGATCAGTGATATGAAACGTCTGTGGAAAGTGCTGAAACAGTATGGCATACCTTCGGAAAAGGTTAGTGAGAGACTGATTACACAGATGGTATTTTCGGAGACGCTGTTCGAAGAAGAGCATATTTTTGAAGATTATTATATGTCGGACATTGTATATTTCCGTCTGAAGCAGGCATATCTTGCTTATGTTTCCAGGGAATATGTAGTAGGCGGACGAAAATTAGACAAATGTGTATTTGAGATCATTGCACAGGAGTTCGAACAGGAAGAAAAACTTCCGGATATCTGCAAAATTGCGCTTTTGATCTATTATTCGGATAAAGACTATTCGGAAGATATGGAAGTGATATTGCATCAGCTTCTCCGGGAAATGTGTGAAAAGCAGATGGTATTCCCGGCATATCTTGGATATAAGGAAGAATGGTTAAGAGAAGTGCAGCTTTATAATAAAGTGATGGTGCTTTACCGGTGTAAACCAGGAAAGAAAGTGAAGCTTTATTATAAAATGAAGCAGGGAGAACGGGAAGAACTGGGATATCATGCAGAAGCTATGCTGCCGATGTATGAATGTCTGTATGTCAAACAGTTCATCCTTTATCACGATGAGTCAGTCAATTATTATTTCCAGGAGACGGAAGATAATAAGGTGATGACAACAGAGAAAAAGGACTTAAAGCCGATAGAAAACCGTAAGCCGGTTGGAAAGTATCAGAGACTGAATGAACTGACAGCAATGAATACTTCGGCGATAAAATTAAAGACCATGCTGGATTTTGAAGAAGAAGAACGTATGGCAGATCAGATATTTAAAGTATATTAAAGAAATGGAAAGGAGGAGATGGTAATGACAAAAAGATGTGTTGTTGGATATGATCTGAATGAAAAAAACTGTCAGATCAGTTATTACAATGAGAACATGGAAGAACCGGAGACGATGGAAGTGGCATCAGATAATTATCAGATTCCTCTGATTTTGGGCTATTATAAAGATCACTGGGTATATGGACAGGAAGCAAAACAGCTGATGGAGTTCGGAGAAGGTAATATGATTACGGATCTGTTCCAGAAAGCAGTAAAGAGAAAAAAAGTACAGGTGGGAGATAAGATTCATGACGGAGTCTGGCTGCTGTCAAAATTCATCAGTCTTACGTTAAAGCATTTTGAAGAAATCGACTGTATTACATTTTCTGTTCCGTATACAAATGTAGATATGTCGAAGATGTTAAAAGGGATCGGAAGGCATATAGGTGTACCTGGAGAGCGTGTATACGTACAGGATTATAAAGAAAGCTTCTGTCAGTACATGTTCTACCAGCCAAAAGAATTATGGCAGTACGAATCAGCACTTTTTTACTGTGACGCACAGGAGATACGTGCCTACATGCTGCGCAGGCTGAATACAACAGGCGGAAGAAGAAGTGATATGTTTGTTACCGTAGAGGAGGTGGCCAATGCCCATATGAAGGAACTGGAAGCGATTTATCCGGTTTTGAATGAAGATAGGGCGAAGGATGCAGATGAAAGTTTCAAATCTTTCATTCAGAATGTATTCGATAAAAAGGTGGTATCATCGGTATATCTTACTGGAGAGGGATTCGAGAATAACTGGTATCCGAACTCTCTTAGGGTGTTATGCAATGGACGAAGAGCATTTATCGGCAATAATTTATATAGCAAAGGTGCATGTTATTCATCTATGCGCTATGCACAGAAATACGATGAGGGACCAATCTATCTGGATGGAACAAAGCTGACAGAACAGATATCCCTGCGGATGCGGATTGCCGGACAGGAAGGATGGTATCCGATTGTTTCATGGGGAACACACTGGTATGAAGCAGACGGACAGTGGGAAGTGCTGCTGGAAGATACATCAGATATAGAAATCCATATAGAGACACTTACCGGAGAAGAACTCAGGGTAGAGAGTATTCCGCTGGAAGGACTTCCGCAGAGAAATGATTATTCCCTGAGATTACAGATCGAAGTGATGTTCATGGATGAGCAGACCTGCATGCTCCGGTTTAAGGATATGGGATTTGGTGAATTTTATCCGGCATCAGATTTCATGATAGAAAAGGAATTACATTTGGGAGGTATCAATGGGCAGTTTAATTCTTTGTCATAAAAAACGGGCCAGACGACCTTTTGAAATATCCAGGATTCATATGAGAATCTATACGATAGAGGAATTGTGTTACTATATTTGTAATAATCTGTATCTGATAGATTATACCATTGTAAATGACAGACTGTGCAAGTGGCTTGCGGACGAACTGGAACTTACAGAGATGGCAGATGAACTGAGAGAAAAATTAAGAGAGGATTGTTCGATGGAGGACTTTATCCTCACGATTTTGAGAAAATCAGAAATCTATACAGCAGCCGAAATCAATAAAATGAAAAATGTTCTGGAACAGCTGCAGTCACAGAAAAATGTGGAAAAAGAAAAATACAAAGCCGACAGTCTTCAGGACAGCAAAGAATATGAGGCAGCAATACTGGTATATCAGGCGATTCTTAACAAAGAAAGAGACGAATCAGTAGATTCAAAATTCTATGGAAGAGTGTATGCAAGCATGGCAGCGGCGTACGGTCATCAGTTCTTATATGAAGAAGCAGCGAAAGCTTATCATGAGGCTTATAAGATCTGTGAAGAGCAGGAGCTTCTGAAGGCATATTTATACAGCTGCTACAGAGCAATGTCACAGGAAGAATATGAAAAACTGATTTCCGGCAATCCGGTCCTTTCTGATCTGAATACAGAGTTAAAGGAACAGATTGAGCGGACAAAAAAGGAGATAGGGCTGGATATTCCGGAAGAAAAGCTGGAAGAATGGAAAAAGGACTACCGCAGGATTGACAAACAGCAGGGAATATGCTAATATAACCAAGAATTTTAGTGTGGTAAAGTAATCAACTGCTAAACTGGTAAAAGAGTGTAGCGGCTATGGATCACACGTAAAAGGAATACAGGAGGATATGGTTATGAAAAAGAAATTAGTACTGCTCCTTGTTACGGCAATGGCGGCTACAACGGTGATGGCAGGATGTGGAAGTAAAGATTCGGGTTCGTCTGACAGTGGGAAAAAATCTACAAAAGAAGCGAAAGTAGAAAATGATGATGATACATTTATCGTAGGATTTGATGCTTCGTTTCCACCATATGGTTTTAAAGATGACAGTGGAGAGTATGTAGGATTTGACCTTGATCTGGCACAGGAAGTATGTGACAGAAATAACTGGAAACTCGTAAAACAGCCAATCGACTGGGATTCAAAAGATGCAGAACTGAATTCCGAGACAATTGACTGTATCTGGAACGGATTTACCATGAATGGCCGTGAAGATGATTATACATGGTCAGATCCATATATCGACAATAAACAGGTTGTTGTAGTCAGAAGTGATTCCGGCATTGATGATTTTGCAGGACTGAAAGGAAAGCATGTAGAAGTACAGACGGATTCTTCTGCACTTGCAGCACTGGAAGGAGATCAGAAAGATCTTGCAGATACATTTGCAGATCTGAACCAGGTTGCAGAGTATAACACAGCTTTCATGGATCTGGAGTCCGGAGCATGTGATGCGATTGCGATGGATATCGGAGTTGCCAATTATCAGGTAAATTCAAGAAAGAATCCGGATGATTATAAGATCCTTGATAAAGAGATTTCTTCAGAACAGTATGCAGTCGGATTCAAAAAAGGAAATACAGATCTGAAAGATAAAGTACAAAAGACACTGGATGAGATGGCAGAAGACGGAACAATTGATAAGATCGCCGAAAAATATGCAGATTATGGAGTTCCGGGTGCACTGTGCATTGGACAAAAACAGTAATAAATAAGGCATAATCATCGGATGATGAATGGAAGGGGCCAACCATGAAGGGGACTGGCTCCTTTTGTTGCCGTATTGTATGTCGAGAAACTGGAGGATAAGCAAAAAATGGAGATAGGAACACTTTTAAGAGAGTTAGGCGGAGGAATGTGGATTTCTGCTGAGATATTTATTTTGACATTACTTTTTTCCCTGCCGTTAGGTCTGGTGGTTGCCTTTGGAAGAATGTCAAAAGTTGCACCAATCAGATGGATTTCAAAATTATACATATCGGTTATGAGAGGAACGCCACTGATGTTGCAGCTTATGGTGGTATACTTTGGACCGTATTATCTGTTTGGAATGCGTATTTCTACGGGATATCGTATGACGGCAGTCCTGATTGGTTTTGCAATCAACTATGCGGCATATTTTGCCGAAATCTACAGAGGCGGGATCGAAGCAATTCCGGTAGGACAGTATGAAGCGGCGAAAGTATTAGGATATTCGAAAAGCCAGACATTTTTCCGTATTATATTTCCGCAGGTCTGCAAACATATTCTTCCGGCTGTGACGAATGAGATTATTACACTGGTAAAGGATACGTCTCTTGCATTTGTTCTGGCAGTAACAGAGATGTTTACAATGGCAAAACAGATTGCAGCAGCACAGACTTCTATGGTTCCATATATTGCGGCAGGTATTTTCTATTATGTATTTAACCTGCTTGTTGCGATGATTATGGAAAGAATAGAAGAAAAGCTGAATTATTACCACTAGGAGGAATGGATCATGAGTCTGCTTGAAATGAAAAATATTAAAAAAAGTTTTAACGGAGTAGAAGTTCTAAAAGACATATCTCTTAAGGTGGAAAAAGGAGAGGTGCTTGGTATTATCGGGCCTTCCGGATCTGGAAAATCTACACTTCTCAGATGTGCGACAGGACTTGAGACTGCTGATGCGGGAGTGATTAATTATGATGGGACTTTTGGACTGGTGTTCCAGAACTTTAATCTATTTCCACATTATTCAGTCATGAAGAATATTACGGATGCGCCGATCAAGGTACAGAAAAGAAAAAAAGAAGAGGTATACAAAGAAGCAAGAGAGCTTTTGAAAAAGATGGGACTTTCCGATAAGGAGGATGCGTATCCATGCCAGCTCTCAGGAGGACAACAGCAGCGTGTATCGATTGCCAGAGCTCTTGCACTGAATCCGGATATCCTGTTCTTTGATGAGCCGACATCTGCGCTTGATCCCGAACTGACTGCGGAAATCCTGAAAGTTATCCGTGAGCTTGCCATGGAACATATGACGATGGTGATCGTTACGCATGAAATGAATTTTGCAAGGAATGTATCGGATCATGTAATTTTTATGGATGGAGGAGTAATCGCAGTAGAAGGAACTCCGGATGAAGTGTTCGGTTCGTCGAATGAAAGAATGAAAGAATTTCTCGGAAAATTTAATGATTAAATCGTGATGTATTCGAAAGAATTTGCATGTGGCAGATCTTGTAGATATCATAATTCTAATGAATAAAACACATATATAAGCTGAACTTATTAAAAGGATGCGCTATAAATAATGTATCACAGTAAGTACAAGGCAGGTGGAAATATTGCTTTTCCGTCTGCCTTGTATTATACTGATATAGCAAAATGCTTTTTAAAGACAGTTTTGACAAATGAAAAATTTGAAAAGAATGGAGTCTGCATTTATGAGTGAATTTGAAAAAGTAACAACAGGACTGGGTGAAGAATGCGGTGTATTTGGAGCATATGATATGGATGGCGGAGATGTTGCACCATCCGTTTATTATGGACTTTTTGCATTGCAGCACAGAGGACAGGAAAGCTGTGGTATCGCAGTGACAGATACATATGGTGAAAGAAAAGTACATTCCAAGAAAGGACTTGGACTTGTCAACGAGGTGTTTGATGAAGACTCGCTGCAGGAGTTGAAGGGTAATCTGGGTGTAGGTCATGTAAGATATTCTACAGCAGGAGGATCCAGAGCGGAAAATGCGATGCCGCTGGTTATCAATTATGTAAAAGGAATCCTTGCAATCGCACATAACGGTAACCTGACGAATGCCATTGAACTTCGCCATGAACTGGAGTATACAGGCGCTATTTTCCAGACAACAATTGATTCAGAAGTGATTGCGTACCATATCGCAAGAGAACGTCTGAATGTAAAAAAAGCTGAGGATGCCGTGAAGAATGCGATGAAGAAGATCAAAGGAGCATATGCCCTGGTAGTAACTTCTCCAAGAAAGCTGATCGGAGCAAGAGACCCGTTTGGACTGAAACCTCTCTGTATCGGAAAGAGAGATAATACCTATTTTCTTGCATCAGAAAGCTGTGCAATTGCGGCAGTAGGGGCTGAGTTTGTAAGAGATGTAGAGCCGGGAGAGATTGTAAGCTTTACAAAGCATGGAATCAAATCCGATAAATCCATGGTAATTGATCCGAAAAAGCAGGCAAGATGTATTTTTGAATATATATATTTCGCAAGAATGGACAGCGTGATCGATAAGGTAAATGTTTATCATGCGAGAATTGTTGCAGGAAAAGCTCTGGCGGAATCGTATCCGGTGGATGCAGATCTGGTTGTCGGAGTGCCGGATTCAGGACTTGTGGCAGCAAAGGGGTATTCGGAACAGTCCGGAATTCCTTATGGAATGGCATTTCATAAGAACAGTTATGTGGGAAGAACCTTTATTAAGCCAAAACAGAGCCAGCGCGAAAGCAGTGTAAAGATTAAACTGAATGTAATTGAAGAAGTGGTAAAAGGAAAGAGAATTGTCATGGTAGATGATTCTATCGTACGAGGAACCACATGTGCCAATATTATTAAGATGCTGAAAAAAGCCGGCGCAAAAGAAGTGCATGTACGTATCAGTTCACCACCGTTCTTACATCCATGTTATTTTGGAACAGATGTGCCGTCGAATGAACAGCTGATTGCACATTCACATACAACAGAACAGATCCGTGAGATGATCGGAGCAGATTCCCTTGGATATATGGAAGTTGAAAAATTAAAAGATATGATCGGTGACTTGGGATACTGTGATGCATGTTTCACAGGAAATTACCCTATGGAGGTGCCGGGAAGAGATATTTCTCTGGCATTTGAGTAAGAATGAGGTTACAATAATCAGGTAGACTATAATAAGGAGATTATATTAATATGAGTAACGACAGATATACAAGTCCACTTTCAGAAAGATATGCGAGCAAAGAGATGCAGTATATTTTTTCACCAGATAAGAAATTCCGTACATGGAGAAAACTCTGGATCGCACTTGCGGAGACAGAGAGAGAACTGGGACTGGATATTACAGAAGAACAGATCGAAGAACTGAAAGCACACGCAGATGACATCAATTATGATGTGGCAAAAGAAAGAGAAAAAGTAGTACGTCATGATGTAATGTCTCATGTATATGCTTATGGAAAACAGTGCCCGAAGGCCAAAGGTATTATCCATCTGGGAGCAACATCCTGTTATGTAGGCGATAATACAGACATTATCCTGATGTCTGAAGCACTGGAAATCGTAAGAAAAAAACTGATCAATGTGATCGCAGAACTTGCAAAATTTGCAGACGAACATAAGAATCTTCCAACGCTTGCATTTACACATTTTCAGCCGGCACAGCCAACAACAGTAGGAAAGAGAGCAACACTGTGGATGCAGGAGTTCATGATGGATCTGGAAGATCTGGAATATGTAAAAGGAAGCTTAAAACTTCTTGGATCCAAGGGAACAACTGGAACACAGGCAAGTTTCCTGGAACTGTTTGATGGAGATCAGGAGACAATTGATAAGATCGATCCGATGATTGCCAAGAAGATGGGATTTGAGACCTGTTATCCGGTATCCGGACAGACATATTCACGTAAGGTTGATACAAGAGTGGTAAATGTTCTTGCCGGTATTGCAGCAAGTGCACATAAGATGTCCAATGATATCCGTCTCCTTCAGCATCTGAAAGAGATTGAGGAACCATTTGAAAAGACACAGATTGGATCTTCAGCGATGGCATATAAGAGAAATCCGATGAGAAGTGAAAGAATTGCTTCCCTTTCAAGATATGTAATGGTAGATGCAATGAATCCGGCGATCACATCTGCAACACAGTGGTTTGAAAGAACACTGGATGATTCCGCAAACAAACGTCTCAGTGTTCCGGAAGGATTCCTTGCAATCGACGGAATTCTTGACCTGTGCCTGAATGTAGTAGATGGACTGGTTGTATATCCAAAGGTTATCGAGAAGAGACTGATGTCAGAACTTCCATTTATGGCAACAGAAAATATTATGATGGATGCTGTAAAGGCCGGCGGAGACAGACAGGAACTTCACGAGAGAATCCGTGAACTGTCTATGGAAGCAGGACGTAATGTTAAGGAAAAAGGATTGGACAATAACCTTCTGGAACTGATTGCAGCAGATCCTGCATTTAATCTTTCACTGGAAGAACTACAGAAGACAATGGATCCTGCAAAATATGTAGGACGTGCACCGGTTCAGGTAGAAGCTTATCTGAAAAATGTAGTAAATCCAATGCTGGAAGCAAACAAAGAAATCTTAGGTGTAACTGCTGAGATTAACGTATAAAAATAAAATAAAGAACTGTTTTGAAGTATAAGAAAAGTGTGGAAAAAAGAAAGTGGTATCTTGAGTGTGTCAAGACGCCACTTTCTTTTCTTATGCGGACACTTTATAATGGAATGCATAAAGGTAAAGGAATCATGGCAGGATGCAAAAGAAGGAGCGTGAAGGAATGGACAGGGGAGGCAAACGTAAGTATATAAAAATCAGACAGCTGGAAGAGAAGCTGTCGCAGAAGCGGAGAGAACCTACTGGATGTAAATATATAGGAAAATATATAAAACAGGATCTGGTTGTTGTGTCCGTGCTGGTCGGCGCACAGTTATTGGTTAATGTTTCCGGATTACAGTTAAGATATAGTAATGTGAATGGAATCGCTGCAGAAAGTGTTTATATGAAATTAACAGATACACATGAAACCGGAATTGGAAAACTTTGTGCTGCGCAGAATGCAGAAGTGGAAAAGATGGTAAAGAATCTGACAGAAACAAAGTTGGAAAGAATGATGGCAGTAAAGGAACTGCCGGTTGTGGAGGAAATACCTGTTTCCCGGAAAACGATGTCAGTACCGGATGTTCATTGGATAAAAGCGGGTGGAGAATCAGAGGGGATTTCTTCGGAAGGAAGTGAAACAATGAATGCAGATAATGTGATTGCTGTGGACGGAAATCTGGAGAAAACGGTTGCAGATACAACAGTTGCAGACACCACGATTACGGACGGCAAAAGTACAGATGTAATACCGGAAGATGATGCAGATACAAATGAGGCGCATTTGACGGAACTGGTAACGATTGGGAATTTTGCAGTGAATAAAGATGGTATTATCGAAAAATGTATAGATCCATATGCGGCATCGGTAGATGATACGGTAATTCTTCCGACAGATGAAAGATGTACTGGAATCGGAGCAGCGGCTTTTGATGAGATTATCAAAGTATCAGAAGTGATGGAAGTCTATATTCCGGCGAATATTACTTATATAGAAACAGAAGCTTTTGAAAAATTAAACAGTCTGATTTATATTGAAGTGGCAGAAGAAAATCCAGAATACGAAAGTATAGAAGGAATATTATATGATCGTGCCGGAAATGTGTTAGTATATCCGGCTGGGCGCGAAGAGGATGTGTAATGTGCACATCCTTTTTTAGATACCAAAGTATGCAAGAGAAGCTGCCAGTGGCAGGTTCTCTGTATTGCTGAGCGCCCGTAAAAAAGGGAAAAAGGTTTTTCAGACACACTCTAGGATTTTTGAAATGCAGGTGTTATAATAGGCAAGGTCGATGAAAAGATATACAAAGCGTAAGAAAGAGCTGGAGGAGAGACATGAATATTCGACAGGTAACAGATGGCAAAGAAGCCTATATAGAACTTCTGCGCGAGGGGGATGCAGATGAAAGCAGAATCCGGAGGGTTCTGGAAGAGGGTGACCTGTTCCTTTTGGAAGAACACGGGAAGATCAGAACGATATGTGCGGCAATCTTTTCGGAAGAGAAAAGATGCGAAATAAAGAATATCGTAACACATGAAAAAGACAGAGGAAAAGGATACGGAAGATATATGATTCATTATATCTGTGAGCATTACTGCGGACAGTATGAATGGGTCTATATGAAAAAAGAACGATGTGAAGGCATCATGGAGTTCTGTGAAAAATGTGGATTTGTACAGGATGATGAAAAATATCTGAAAAAAGAACTGATGTCAGAGATTGACATCAAAAGAGTGATTAATCTTGCGATGGAAGCGGGAAGACTTCTTTTGAAGAATGGAGGAGAAATCTTCAGGGTTGAAGAGACAATGATGCGGATCTGTCACAGATTTGGCGTAAAGTATGTGGATCTTTTTACATTAAGCCATGGTCTTTTTATATGTGCCGGTAATGATAAAGAAAAGCTGCATACGAGGGTAAAACAGGTTCCGCTTTCTTCCACACATCTTGGAATCGTAGCAGAAGTGAACGATCTTTCAAGAGAGATTGCAGCGGGAAATGTAGGCATAGAAGAAGCACAGAAAAAATTAAAAGAAATTAATAAAATGCCGACAAAGAAGATTTCATATCAGATCATTGCCTCTGGATTAAGTGCAGGTGGACTTGGCTATCTTCTGGGAGGAACATCACGAGAAGCGCTGGTTGCCGTTCTGGTTGGATGCGGCGTGTTTTCATGGTCGCTTTTTGCCGGCAGACATGGCATTTCCAAAATTCTGGTGCATATTGTAGGTGGTATCATTATTGCGGCACTGGCACTTGTGGCAATGCAGATTCCGCTGCTGGGTCCGCTTAGGATGGAAGGAATTGTAACCGGAGGCATTATGCCGCTGGTACCGGGACTTGCGTTTGTGAATGCGATCAGGGATCTGGCAGACAGTGACTATCTGGCGGGAACTGTAAAAATGATTGATGCGATCATGGTGTTCGTATATATTGCGATCGGGGTGGGCGCAGCCCTTGGCTTTTATCATAGCGTGCTGGGAGGTGTGTTATAATGGTTATAACGATGATTGCAAACCTGGTTTGTTCCTTTGTAGGAACGATTGCCTATGCGGTGATGTTCCAGGTGCCGAGACGTTTTTATATCGGATGCGGGATTACCGGTTCTACGGGCTGGATGGTATATAAGATTTTCTCCATGCACTGTTCTGCGGCAACGGCTTCCTTTTTAGGAACAATATGTACGGTGCTGGTCGCAAGACTTCTGACGGTACGTTTGAAATGTCCGATCACAATATTTCTGATTTCGGGAATTATTACACTGGTGCCTGGAGCGGGCATATATTTTACGGCCTATTATCTTGTGACAAACCAGCTGGCGATGGCCGCAGCAAAAGGTCTTGGGGCTGTAAAAGTAGCATTTGCAATTGTACTTGGTATTGTCTGTATTGTATCCATACCAAGAGAAGTGTTCCAGAAAGATTACTGGAAAGACAGAAAATTATCCAGGAAACAAAAGAAGATGCAGTAGAAAGGTTGCTGATGGCAATTGATTTGTGCTACAATAAGAAAACGGGCGATATTCTAGTATATTTTAGAGATACATAGATTATTACTATTACACGATTATAATAAAACAGGAGATAATGATAGTTATGAGTAAGGTAAGAACAAGATTTGCACCAAGTCCTACAGGAAGAATGCATGTAGGAAACTTAAGAACAGCACTGTATACGTATTTGATCGCAAAACATGCAGGCGGAGATTTTATTCTTCGAATTGAGGATACAGATCAGGAGCGTTTTGTAGAGGGAGCACTGGATATTATTTATCGTACTTTGAAAGAAACAGGACTGGTTCATGACGAAGGTCCGGATAAAGATGGCGGCGTTGGACCATATGTTCAGAGTGAGCGTAATGCACAGGGGATTTATCTGAAATATGCTGAACAGCTGATCGAACAGGGAGATGCATATTATTGCTTCTGTGACAAAGAAAGACTGGAATCATTAAAAAGCAAAGTTTCAGATGAAGATGGTGGTACAGAAATCGTTGTATACGACAAACACTGCCTGCATCTGAGCAAGGAAGAAATCGAGGCAAACCTTGCAGCAGGAAAACCTCATGTTATCCGTTTTAATATGCCGACAGAAGGAACAACTACATTCCACGATGAGATTTATGGAGATATTACAGTTCCGAATGAAGAACTGGATGATCTGATCCTGATCAAATCTGATGGATATCCGACATACAATTTTGCTAACGTAATCGACGATCATCTTATGGGAATTACACATGTCGTACGTGGAAATGAATACCTTTCATCTGCACCAAAATATAATAAGATTTACGAAGCGTTTGGATGGGACGTTCCGGTATATGTTCATTGCCCGCTGATTACAGATGAGAATCACAAAAAGCTCAGCAAGCGTTGTGGACATTCTTCTTATGAAGACCTGATCGAGCAGGGATTTGTAACAGAGGCAGTTGTAAACTACGTGGCACTTCTTGGATGGTCACCGGAAGGCAATCAGGAGATCTTTTCTCTGAAAGAGCTTGTGGAGGCATTTGATTACCGCCGTATGAACAAGTCGCCTGCAGTTTTTGATATTGGAAAACTGAAATGGATGAATGGTGAATACATCAAAGCTATGGACTTTGACAAGTTCTATGAAAGAGCAGAAAGTTATATCCGTGAGGTGATCACAAAAGATTATGATCTGAAGAAGATTGCAGCACTTGTAAAATCAAGAATCGAGATCTTCCCGGATATCGCAGAACAGATTGACTTCTTTGAGTCTGTTCCGGAATATGATACAGCAATGTATTGCCATAAGAAGATGAAGACAAATGAAGAAAATTCTCTGGAAGTTCTGAAAGAAGTATTGCCGCTTCTGGAAGCACAGGAAGATTACAGCAATGATGCACTGTTTGCTCTTCTTAAGAAATATGTAGAAGAAAAAGGTGTGAAAGTTGGTTATGTAATGTGGCCAATCCGTACAGCTGTATCTGGAAAACAGAGCACTCCGGGCGGAGCAACGGAGATTATGGAGATTCTTGGAAAAGAAGAGTCTGTAAAACGAATCAAAGACGGAATTGAACTGTTAAGCAAGTAAGGGGATTCTATGAGTTTAAATCATGCTCAGATAGAGGCAGTCGCCCACAACGAAGGACCTTGTATGGTCCTTGCCGGCCCCGGCTCGGGGAAAACTCTAACCATTGCAAAAAGAATAGAATATCTGATCATGAAGCATAAGGTAAGGCCAGAAGAAATTCTGGTCATTACCTTTACTAAGTATGCAGCAAACGAGATGAAAAACCGTACGCGCAGCGTGTGCGGCCCGGCTTCTTATGCTGTTACATTTGGGACGTTTCATGGTATTTATTATGGAATCTTAAAATGGGCATATCATCTGGATCAGTCGAATCTTCTGTCAGATGAAGAAAAATACCGGATGCTCAGGCAGATCCTTGCAGAGATTGAATGGGATCAGGAGCCGGAAGCGGATGAAGAAAAAGATTATCTTCAGGAACTGGCAATCGAGATTGGAAATGTGAAAAATAACTGCCTGGATATTGAACAATATGAACCGGTCAAGTATACAAAAAGTCTGTTTCAAAAGCTGTATCTTATATATGAAGAGCGGAAGAAGCAATACCGGAAAATTGATTTTGAAGACATGCTGGTCAGCTGTAGATCATTGTTCATGAGCAGACCGGATATACTGGAAAAATGGCAGCAGAAGTTCAAATATATTCTGGTTGATGAGTTTCAGGATGTGAATCAGGCGCAGTATGATGTAGTGCGTATGCTGGCAGCGCCGCAGAACAATTTGTTTGTGGTAGGTGATGATGATCAGTCAGTATATGGATTCCGGGGAGCGAAACCTGGGATCATGATGGAATTTATGAAAGATTATCCGCAGGCAAAGCAGATTCTTCTGGATGTCAATTACAGATCTACCGGATATATTGTAAAAGGAGCCCTGCGTGTGATATCGAACAATCATATGCGGTTTGAAAAAAAGATTGAGGCCTTCAAAAAGAACGAAGAGACGGTTCATGTGCAGGAGGTTACAGATCCGCCACAGGAAGCAGATTATGTATTAGAAAAGATCAAAGAATATAAAGAAAAGAATATTCCCTATACGCAGATGGCAGTATTGTACCGGACGAATCTGGATGCGAGAGCTCTGTCTGAAAAGCTGATGGAGTATCAGATTCCATTTACTATGAAAGAACAGCTGAATAATATTTATGATCATTTTATTGCGCAGGATCTGATGTGCTATTTTCATTTGTCGCAGGGAGAATTGGAAAGAAGATATTTCCTGCAGATTGCCAACCGGCCGAAAAGATATATTTCACGGGAAAGTATGTCAGGGGGAAAGGTGTCATATGATTCGCTTAGGAAGTTTTATAAAGAGAAGGACTGGATGGTTAACCGGATCGATCAGCTTGAATGGGATATGAAGATGATCAAAGATAAAACACCATACGCGGCAATTCAGTATATCCGCAAAAGCATGGGATATGATGAATTTTTAAAAGAATATGCAGCATATCGCAAACTCGATGTAGAAAATCTGATGACCATTCTGGAAGAAATATGGCAGAATTCCAAAGGATACCGCACAATCGGGGAATGGTTCACTCATGTAGAAAAATACAGAGAGCTTTTGAAAGGACAAAATCAGAAAAAAGCGGACGCAGAAGGAGTCAGCCTGATGACGATGCATGCAGCGAAAGGTCTGGAATTTGATACGGTATTTATCATAGAAGGAAATGAAGGAAGTACACCTTACAAGAAAGCGCAGTCGGATGAAGAGATTGAAGAAGAACGTCGTCTCTTTTATGTGGCAATGACAAGAGCAAAAAGAAAACTGACCGTTTGTTATGTAAAAGAAAAAAACGGAAAAGATATGACTCCTTCCCGTTTTGTTTCCGAATTACTCTATGATGTCTGAATCATCGAAGTCCTGTGAATCCATCCAGTCGTCGAATGCTTCTGCAGCAATTTCATATTCTTCATCATCTTCAATGTTACCGAGGTCTGGTTCTCCGTCCTCGGTTTCGTTGTACTGATAGAGGTATACATCGCCTGATTCGTTTGGCTCAAGATTTTCATCCAGTGGAAGTAAAGCGATATATTCCTGACCGGCAGCTTCATATACGGTAAGAATTGCACATTCCAGTACTTCGTCATTGTCGAGGGTTAATTCTACTGTTGTGTAGCTTTCTTCAGTTTCCTTTGTGTCACCCATAGCATAGTCTCCTTTATTAAATATTATAAGTTGCTTTTACTTTATCAAAGAAAGATATAAAAAGCAAGATGCTAGTAGCCAAACAGATAAAAATGTTGTAAAATACATCTGTATGTAATGCAATAATAAGGAGGAATATGACATGATGAAAAAGAGAATGTTAGGAGTGATCGTTATGATGCTCGTAGGCATTTTCGCATTGTCCGGATGTAAAAAAGAAGCTGGAAAGCCAGTGGACAATGCTGTCAGTGAGGATACAACAGATGATTCAGAGGATACAGATCAGACGGAAGATGTGGGAAAATTCAAGTTTGGCTTTTCGGTGATTGATATGCAGAATCCGTACTTTATTACATTGGAAGAAGCTGCGCAGCAGGTAGTAGACAAAGAAGAATGTACGATGATCGTGAAAGACCCGGGAAGTAATGCGGATACACAGGCTGAACAGATCCAGGAAATGATCGATGAAGGGATTGATGCGATCTTCCTGTGTCCGGTGGACTGGGAAAAGATCACGCCTTCTTTACAGGCCCTTCAGGAAGCGGGGGTAAAGATCATCAACGTGGATTCAGAAGTAAAAGATACAGATTATATTGATGCATATATCGGATCCAATAATGCAGAAGCAGGAAAGCTTTGTGGAAATGATATGATCGAGAGATGCCCGGATGGCGGAAATGTAGCAATTCTGGAAGCAACGGCACAGAATTCGATCAATGAAAGAATTACCGGATTTGAACAGGCTATTGCAAAAGCAGAAAAAGGTTTTGAAGTGATCGCAAGAGAAGATACCAATGGAACATTTGACAGTGCATTAGAGGCGGCAAAAAAGATATTGAATGAACAGTCGGATATTACTGCAATTATGTGTGGAAATGACCAGATTGCAGTGGCAGCGAAGACGGCACTGAATCTTGTGGGAAACGATCAGACAATCGTATACAGCGTAGATGGTTCGCCAGATATAAAAAAAGAACTGAAAAAAGCAGACAATCAGATTGCGGGAACGGTAGCACAATCTCCAATCAACATAGGAAAAACAGCAGTAACGACAGCGCTGGCTGTTCTGGAAGATAAAGAATTTGAAAAAGAAACATATATGGATGTGTTTATGATTAATAAAGAGAATGTGGAGATGTATGGGGCAGACGGATGGCAGTAAGCATCCGGCAGACATCGGGAAGGAATAGACATGAAAGAAGTGCAGGGGTATCCATTGCCGCTTGGGGTAAAGATATATAACGATAAGATAAATTTTTCAATTGCAGCTCCGGCTGGAAAGGCATGCAGGCTGTTGATATATCGAAGAGGAAGAAAGCATCCGTGCCAGCAGTTTGAAATGAGACAAACCGTAGGTGAAGTCAGATGTCTGGCTCTTGAGGATATTGATCCGGAAAAATATGAATATAATTATATGATCGGTGATGAAATTGTGGTGGATCCTTATGCGCAGGCGCTGGCGGGACGTGAGCGCTGGGGCGTAAAAAAAGACGTCCAGGAACATGAAGTCAGAGGAAGGTTCGTAGATCAGTCTTATGACTGGGAGGGAGACCGGCCATTGCAGCTGACTTATCACGAAGTGGTAGCATACAGCCTGCATGTACGTGGATATACCAGACATTCATCTTCAAAAGTAAAAGCTAAGGGAACATTTCAGGGGATGCAGGAAAAACTTCCGTATCTGAAAGATCTTGGAATCAATCAGGTCCATTGTATGCCGGTATATGAATTCGACGAGTGCAACCGTTATGGAAATTACTGGGGATACGGGGATGGCTATTTCTTCGCTCCTAAGAGTGCCTATGCAGCAGATGGAGATGGTGCAAAGAGCCTGAAAGATATGGTAAAAGCATATCATAAGGCGGGGATAGAAATTGTACTGGAGATGCCTTTTGTACAGGGGACAGATAAGATGATGATGTTAGAATGTCTCCGCCATTATGTGATGGAGTATCATATAGATGGATTTATATTGAATCCACTGATTGCGCCGATGGAAAGTGTACAGGCGGATCCGGTGTTAAAATGTACGAAGATTATGGAACACCAACTTGGATTCCAGACGGTTATGCGCCGGTTCTTAAAAGGTGATGAAGGAATGGTACATGATGTCATTTACTGGCTGAAACATCATTCTGAAAAAGAAGGTATTTTTAATTATATTGCAGATCAGACGGGATTTACACTGAACGATCTGGTGTCTTATGACGCAAAGCACAATGAAGAGAATGGCGAAAATAATCAGGATGGTCCGGATTATAACTTCAGCTGGAATTGTGGTGCGGAAGGACCAAGTCGGAAAAGGGCAGTTACAGAACTTAGAAAACATCAGATACGAAATGCATTCTTTCTGGTGCTTCTGGCGCAGGGGACACCTTGTATTCTGGCTGGAGATGAGTTTGGAAATACACAAAAGGGAAATAATAACGTCTATTGTCAGGACAATCCGACCGGATGGACCGACTGGAGGGGACTGGAAAAGAAAAAAGATTTGTATGAATTTGTAAAGAAGCTGATAGCGTTCAGGAAAAATCATCCAATTCTGACACCGGAACAGGAAGTACAGGGAATTGATCTGTCGTGCTGCGGTGTTCCGGATGTGTCTTATCATGGGGAAGAAGCGTGGCAGGTTCCGGAGGAAGTCTCCAGTAGACAATTGGGTGTGTATTACAGCGGTGCGCAGACGAAAAGTGCAGACTGCTATGTGGCATATAATATGCACTGGTTAACACACACATTTGCTTTACCGGCTCTTCCGAAAGGATATGGCTGGTATGTGAAGGCGACGACACAGGACGGAATTATGAATGAGCCAAAACTGTTAAAAAATCAAAGGAAAGTGGAGTTAAAAGAGAGGACGGTAGCAGTTCTGACTGCGGATCGTATTGTGGAGGCCAAGGTGAAGAAAAATGAAAGCAATACAACATCTAAAGACCATAAATCATCATAAATATCTTGTAATGAAAGAATGCTTTGCTGTAGGATTATACAGGCAGGGACTGCTTCATGATATGTCGAAGTATTCGCCGACGGAGTTCCTGGTGGGATGCAGATATTACCAGGGAAACAGAAGCCCGAACAATGCAGAAAGAGAAAAGACAGGCTATTCAAAGGCATGGCTGCATCATAAAGGACGCAACAAACATCATTATGAATACTGGATTGATTACAGTACAGATCCAAAAGAGGGAATCATCGGGCTTAAGATGCCGGTCAGATATGTTGTAGAGATGTTCATGGATCGTATTGCGGCATCAAAGACTTATCAGGGGGATGCGTATCAGGACTGCCATCCATTAGAGTATTACGAAAAAGGTGCAGCAAGGCTTGGGAAGATGATTCATCCGGATACTGCAAGACTGTTACATTATTTATTAAAGATGCTGGCAGAGGATGGGGAACAGAAGACGTTTGAATATATCAGGAAGGTTGTCTTAAGAGAGAAAACGTATTAGAGTACGAAGGTGGTCTGGAGACGGGTTTTGCGTAAGTTTTTTAAAAAATTGAAATATTTTAAAAAATTTCAAAAAACCTGTTGACAGATCAGGGATCATCCTGTATTATATATCTTGTCGCTGAGATAAAACAGCAGACGAAATGCGGAAGTGTCGGAACTGGCAGACGAGCAAGACTAAGGATCTTGTAAGCATTGCGCTTGTGTGGGTTCAAGTC
>NZ_CAKRAH010000016.1 GCF_934294775.1 uncultured Dorea sp. | reverse complement strand
GCAGTAATGCATGGAGCTGACTGATACTAATCGGTCGAGGGCATGACCAAGCAAGGTGATAGGTAGGATGAAAGAAATATTTCTTGTATGCAGTTTTGAAGGTATATGAAAGATAAGAAGCAATCAACATGTGTTGGTTGTTTTTTCGTTTAAGAATAAAATGATAATAATAAAACAGCTGCCGATAACAGATTTTCACACAGGTGAGTATGTGATAAAATCTATTGTCGACAGTCTTTTTTTATAATAACATATTCAAAAAAATATCAACATATATAATTAATATAGGATATTATTGGTTAGTTTTGTCTTTGGGTTAATTACAGCAAGGCTTACGATCGAATTCAGGATTGAATGCGTAGAAGTTCTTACTGTCCAGTTTATCCTGCACGATTCTTAGGCTTTCTCCAAAACGCTGATAATGGACAATTTCTCGTTCGCGGAGGAAGCGGATCGGATCACAGACTTCAGGATCTTTAATAAGTCGCAGAATATTATCATACGTAGTGCGGGCTTTTTGCTCCGCAGCCATATCCTCATGAAGATCCGTAATTGGATCACCTTTAGACTGGAAAGTTGTAGCACTCCAAGGAGTGCCGCTGGCTGCCTGCGGCCAGAGAGCGAGAGTATGATCTACATAATATTTATCAAAACCAGATTTTTCAAGCTGTTCCGGAGTCAGATTACGGGTGAGCTGGTGTACAATGGCACAGATAATCTCAAGATGGGCCAGTTCCTCCGTACCAATATCCGTAAGAATACCTGTAACCTCTTTATAAGGCATGGTATATCTCTGTGCGAGATAGCGCATTGAGGCACCAAGCTCGCCGTCAGGACCTCCGAATTGAGTTAAGATAATCTGAGCAATTTTAGGATTGGTCTGTGTTATCTTAACGGGATATTGTAAACGCTTTTCATAATTCCACATAGATTAACATCCTCCTTCCTGCCATGGCCAAGGTTCGTTGATCCATTTCCAATAATCCATTTGTGTGGTTGCGGTGTCAAGTGTAAGTGGGCCATAATATTTGGCATATTCCTTTAGTGCCTGCACACGTTGTTTCTTAAATTCATCAAAAAATTCAAGAGCTTCAGAGCAATTAGGATGTGTGTCAAGATATAATTTTACGTCATCAACGGCAAAACTTACGATATTGATCCATTCCAGAAGATCCTTTTTACAAGGTTTGTTTTCATTCATCGTGAGCCACCACCTTTCCAACAGAATGGAAGATTGAGTTCAGCAAATATAGTTCCGCACCGGAATCCTTTTTCCACTTCATAAAGAGAACGCCATTCCTGCCATGGAACATAAGCCATTGCAATGGAAAGTCCGCTCAATTTGTCATGATCCTGAATATTGCAGCAGGGTCTGGACGGATTAGATGGCGATACAGAGGCCGGCATAGTTCGGCTTCCGCCGACATGACATCCATTAGAATGATTCTGGCGCATGTAATCCGGTGTGTTGTAACGATAATTTGGCATTTTGAGTACTCCTTTCAATAAGGTTATGCAATAATATTGTATGAAAATTGCGTGAAGTTGTGAATCAGAAGGTTGTTTTTGAAAGGTTATCTGAGTATAATAGATACGATTGGAGAGTAGAATTATGGCAAATTATCAAACCGAAGCAAAAAAGGTAAATAGGACAAGAAGCATTGCATATTTTGATTATAATCTGTTAGCTATCTTAATCTGTCTGATCTGCTTTGGACTTGTAATGTTATATAGTACAAGTTCTTATAGCGCGATGGTCAAGCAAAACGGAGACAGTCTGTATTATTTTAAAAGACAACTGTTATTCTGCATAGCAGGATTTTTCGTACTGGGAGTGGTAAGTAAGATTGATTATCACTGGTATATCGGTAAGGCGAAGTTATTTTATTATATTTCTATTGCTATGATGTTCGTGGTAAAGACGCCACTGGGAAAGGAAGTAAATGGTGCAAAACGCTGGATCCGGCTTCCATTTAACCAGCAGCTACAGCCGGCAGAGATTGCAAAGATTGCGATTATACTATTTATTCCGGCACTGATCTGTTCAATGGGAAAAGAGATTAAGCCGTGGAAGGGAATAGGAAGAATAATGGCTTGGGGAGGAATTTCAGCAGCAGTAGTATTTTTGATTACTGATAATCTAAGTACTGCGATCATTGTAATGGGAATTACATGTATCCTTATCCTGGTAGTACATCCCAGAACAAAGATGCTGGTTGGAATTTTAGGAATCATAGGTGTAATTGGAATTACAGGGGCGAGAATTCTGGGACTTATCCTGGAGACAAGTGGAAGCTTCCGTATGCGCCGTATTCTGGTATGGGTTAATCCGGAAAAATATGCATCCGAAGGAGGCTATCAGATTATGCAGGCGCTCTATGCAATCGGATCTGGTGGATTTTTTGGAAAAGGTCTTGGAAATAGTGCACAGAAGATGATTATCCCGGAAGTACAAAATGATATGATTCTTTCTATTATATGTGAGGAACTGGGTGTATTTGGTGCAATCATGGTATTGGTATTATTTGGACTGCTTTTATACCGGCTGCTTTTTATCGCACAGAATGCACCGGATATGTATGGATCATTGATCGTGACGGGAATCTTTGCGCATATCGCACTGCAGGTAACATTGAATGTAATGGTAGTAATTAACTGCATACCGACTACCGGAATTACCCTTCCGTTTATCAGTTATGGTGGTACGTCTGTCTTGTTTTTGATGGCGGAGATGGGGATTGCACTGGGCGTCTCATCCAGAATAAAAATTACTGAATAAAAGTCTTTCATTTCTTATATAAATATGCTATGATGAATAATGTAGTATTTAAAACTACTTGTAAAGATCAAGGTAGTGCGAAATGGGTTTTTGAAATGCTACATCAGGAGGAAGAATATGAGTTACAAAATTATTATAGATAGTTGTGGAGAACTGACAAGAGAAATGAAAGCATCAGGACACTTTGAGACTGCTTCATTACAGATTGATGTGGATGGATATCATATTGTTGATGATGAGACATTTGATCAGGCTGACTTTTTAAGAAGGACAAAGGAATCCAGCGAGTGCCCGAAATCTTCATGTCCGTCGCCGGAGCGTTACATGGAAGGTTATCACTGTGAGGCGGAGCATGTCTATGCAGTTACATTATCTTCGGAGCTTAGTGGTTCTTATAACAGTGCAGTATTAGGAAAGAACTTATATATAGAAGAATATGGTGAAAAAGACATCCACATTTTTAATTCAAAATCAGCATCCGTAGGGGAGACTCTGATTGGATTAAAGATTGCAGAGTGTGAAGAGAAGGGAATGAGTTTTCAGGAAGTAATCGAAACCGTAGATGCTTATATCGAAGAACAGCATACATATTTTGTGCTGGAAACGTTGGATATATTGAAGAAAAACGGAAGACTGAAAGGATTAAAGGCAGTGGTTGCTACCGCTTTGAATATTAAGCCGGTAATGGGATCCACACCGGAAGGATCAATCCAGCAGCTTGCCCAGGCAAGAGGAATGAAGAAAGCTCTTGCGAAAATGGTAGATGAAGTAGCTGCAAAACTGACAAATCCACAGGAAAAGATTTTAGCTATTGCACACTGTAACTGCGAAGAGCGTGCAATAGCAGTGAAAGAAATGCTTTTAACAAAAGCAGATTTTAAAGATGTTATCATTCTTGATACAGCGGGAATCAGCAGTATGTATGCAGCGGATGGCGGAGTGATTATTGTTGTATAATTCTTATGACTATGCTAAAATAGTAGCAAGTGATTGGAAAAGGAGCAAAAAATATGAGCCAGGCAAAGGTAGATAAATATAAACAAGAAAAGGCAAATCGTAAACAGACTCTGAAAAAAGAAAAAATGCAGAGAGTTTTACGAAGATGTGCAGCCGGTATAGTGGCGATTGCCCTGGTTGCAGGTTTTGGATATTCTGCATACAACATATATGAATCTAAGAAACCAAAAGAAGAGATAACCGTTGATTATTCAGCAGTGACAAGCCTTAGTCAGGCGTTATCAGAAAGTGGAACATCAGCAGAATAAAGAAGAAAAAAGATAGTAGACAGATTAAATTCTGCCTGCTATTTTTTTAATTCAATTTCTAAAAAGGGGTTGAAAACGATAAAAAAGTAGTTTACAATGGTTTCAAGTGGTAGAAAGTGGTGAAAAGTGGAACGAAGTGGAGGAATATCCACCATTTCGAAAAGGAGAAGTTCTATGTTGAAAGGAGAGTACAGTCATAATATCGATGCCAAAGGGCGTCTGATCATTCCCGCAAAGTTTCGTGACGATTTAGGGGAGCATTTCGTTATAACAAAAGGAATGGAAAATTGTCTGTACGTATATCCGGAAGATGAATGGAACATCTTTGAAGAAAAACTTAACGCATTGCCAACCACCACTGATAAAAAAGCACGTGCGTTTGCGTATTTCTTTCAGGGAAGTGCAGCGGACGGTGACCTTGATAAACAAGGCAGGACTCTAATCCCTTCTGTATTAAGAGCATTTGCCCATCTGGATAAGGAAGTAGTATTTATCGGTATGGGAAAACGTGCAGAGATCTGGGACAAAGCCAGATGGGATGAAAAGAATGCTGAAGTGGAACTTAACATTGAAGATATTGCATCTGATATGGAAGCAAGCGGATTCAGTATCTAGAGGGAGAAGATATGGGATTCGAACACAAATCAGTATTACTGAATGAGACAATTGAAGGATTAAACATCAAGCCAGATGGCATTTATGTAGATGGCACACTTGGTGGGGGCGGACATGCATATGAAGTATGCAGACGCCTTGGTGACAAGGGGAGTATTATAGGAATAGACCAGGACGCAGCGGCAATCGAAGCCGCAGGCATCCGCTTGAAAGACTTCGGAGAAAAAGTCACAATAATCAGAAGCAATTATTGTGATATGAAGTCAAAACTTCATGAATTAGGAATTGACAAAGTCGATGGGATTGTCCTGGATCTGGGCGTATCATCTTATCAGTTAGATACGGCAGAACGAGGATTTTCTTATCGTGAAGATGCACCTCTTGATATGAGAATGGACAGACGTCAGAAGATGACTGCCAGAGATATTGTCAATGACTATTCGGAGATGGATTTGTACCGCGTGATCCGGGATTACGGAGAGGACAAGTTTGCAAAGAACATCGCAAAACATATTGTCATGGCACGTGGTAAAAGTCCAATTGAAACAACAGGGCAGCTGACAGAGATTATCAGAGCCTCTATACCAATGAAGTATCAGAAAAAGTCTGGACATCCTGCAAAAAGGACGTTTCAGGCTATTCGTATTGAATTAAACAGGGAATTAGAAGTACTCAAGAATTCTCTGGATGATATGATAGAAATATTAAACCCTGGCGGAAGATTGTGCATTATAACGTTTCATTCACTAGAGGACCGCATTGTAAAGAGTGCATTTAAAAAGAATGAAAATCCATGCACCTGTCCACCGGATTTTCCGGTATGTGTGTGTGGAAATGTGTCGAAAGGACACGTTGTCAGCAGAAAACCAATTCTGCCAAGTGAGGAAGAGTTAGAATATAACAGCCGGTCAAAAAGCGCAAAACTCAGAATATTTGAGCGGGCATAGCTGACCGGGGATAGCAGCAGATAGAAAGGGGTGGCGCAATGGCATCGAACAGACTTTATGCAAATGAAAGACGCCAATCCGGTGCATATAGCTATAGCTCTGCAAATCACAGATCTGAACCGATATATATGTATGGTAATGTGGTTACAAAACCGGAACGTGGACCAGAACGCCGGAAGTCACCCACAGAACCGAAAAAAAGAGTAAGCAGACAGGTACAAAGAAATAGGAAACGCGCGCTTCACATGAATGCGGCATATGTAGTATTTCTGGCAGTTGCAGCAACGGTTGCGTTACTGCTTTGCGTTAATTATGTACGTTTGCAGTCAGAGATGACAAAAAGCTCCAAACAGGTTACGGCGCTTCAGGAAGAACTTGCAAATTTAAAAGAAGAAAATACAACGAAGTATAATGCAGTTGTAGATTCTGTAAATCTGGATGAAGTTCGTGAAAGAGCGATTAACCAGCTTGGAATGACATATGCTTCGCCGGATCAGATTGTAGAATATGATGATCCAGCTACGGATTATGTAAAGCAGTATGATAACATACCGGAAAGCGGAGTGCTTGCTCAGTCGGACAAGAATAAGAAATAGGTGAGACGATGGCAAGAAAAGACAGCAGTTTTTTTAAAAGAAAAATTTCAAACTTTATGAAGAAAAAGCTAGTAATGCTCTTTGGGGCAATAATACTAGCTTTTGTTTTCTTGATAGGATGGATTACCGTTATCAATGCAACAAAAGGTGAAAAATACACAAAAGTAGTACTGGACCAGCAACAGTATAATAACCATACGATTCCATTTAAGCGGGGAGACATCATTGACCGCAACGGAACCAAGCTCGCAACCAGTGAAAGAGTATACAATGTAATTATTGATGCGGAGATACTGACTAGCAAAAAGAAATATATGAATCCGACACTGAATGCATTAAAAAAATGTTTTAATCTTAAGAAGAACACAGTGCGTAAGCAGGTGAAAAAGAATCCGAACAGCCGTTACCTGATTGTAAAAACAGGTGTCAGTTATGAAGACGCACAAAAATTCACGAAAATATCCGAAGATACAGAGAAGCATCCGAATGTACAAGGTGTATGGTTGGAAGAAGATTATGAGAGAAAATATCCATATAATACACTTGCAAGTGATGTGATTGGATTCACAACCAATGGAAATGTAGGAAGTAATGGAATTGAAGCTTCTTATAATTCCAGCCTGAATGGCACGAACGGAAGAGAGTATGGATATGTGGACGAAAATTCAGGGTTTGAAAGAACGGTGAAAGAACCGGCGAACGGAAGTACAGTAGTGTCTACGATTGACCTTCAGGTTCAAAGCATTGTAGAACAGCATATCCTGGCGTTTAACGAAGAACATAAGGATGAAGAAACAGAAGGAGAAGGAAGCAAAAGTACAGGTGTTATCGTCATGAATCCACAGAATGGAGAAATACTTGCAGAAGCCTCCTATCCAAATTACGATTTGAATAATCCCAGAGATCTTACCAGATACTACTCGAAAGACACAATTAAAAGCATGTCAAGTGATGAGAAGCTGGAAAAATTAAATGAACTCTGGAAGAATTTTTGTGTAAGTGATACGTATGAGCCGGGATCTACATTTAAGCCGTTTACAATTTCGGCAGGACTGGAGACCGGAATTTTAAAAGGCGATGAAACTTACGTATGTAATGGTGTTATGCATGTAGGCGACCATGACATTCACTGTAGTAACAGAAAAGGACATGGAACGGAGACTCTGAAAGAAGCACTTGAAAACTCCTGCAACGTTGCACTGATGCAGATTGGAGCCAAGATAGGAACAGAAGAATTCAGCAGATACCAGAAACTGTTTGGATTTGGTGAGTATACAGGAATTGATCTGCCGGGAGAAGGAGAAACCAGTGGACTTTTGTATACACCGGAAAAGATGGATGCGGCCAGCCTGGCGACGAATGCATTTGGTCAGAACTTTAATGTTACAATGACGCAGATGGCAGCATCGTTCTGTTCACTGATCAACGGTGGGAATTATTATGAACCACATGTCGTGAAGCAGATACAGGATGAAAATGGAAATGTCACAGAGAATAAAGATCCGGTGCTGGTAAAAAAGACCATCTCACAGGAGACCAGCGAAATCATAAAAGATTATATGCTGGGAGTTGTGGAAGAAGGAACCGGAGCAACAGCAGCTGTAGAAGGTTATGCAGTCGGAGGAAAGACAGGTACAGCGGAAAAATTACCTCGTGGTAATGGAAAATACCTGGTATCGTTCATCGGATATGCCCCGCAGGAGAATCCACAGGTTATGGTATATGTAGTCATTGATGAGCCGAATGTGGAATATCAGGCGAACAGCGGGTACGCTACACAGCTTGCATCACAGATTATGACAGATATCTTCCCTTATCTTGGAATTGAAAAAGCTGCGGATGCCACAACAGGTGATACAGCGACAGATGCCACAACAGATACAGCGGCAGATACAACAACTACAACAGATACGGCAACAGATACAACAACCACAACAGATACAGCACAATAATCAATATCATAACCCCATAGAGGCTTTCATAGATTGATAAAGAAAGCTTTTATGGGGTTTTTATGAAGAGCAAGACATTTCATAAAAAGAAAATATGTATTGTGTTTGGCTGTGCGCTTTTTATGATCATGTATCTGGTGGGAAGACTGGTATATCTGATGGTGTTTGATGCGGAATATTATCAGAAAAAAGCAGAAGATCTTCATGAACGGGAAAGGGATATCAAAGCTGCCAGAGGTGAGATTATAGACAGGAATGGGGTGGTTTTGGCAACGAACTGCACGGTATGTACGATATCTGTCATTCACAGTCAGATAAAAGAACCGGAGAAGATCATTGCAGAGCTTTCGGAGCTGTTAGAAATGGATCAAGAAGTAATCCGGAAAAGAGTCGGAAAAATTTCCGCCATAGAGCGTATTAAGTCAAATGTAGATAAAAAGACAGGAGACAAAATCCGTAATCTGGGACTTGCGGGAGTGAAAGTTGATGAAGATTTTAAGCGTTATTATCCATATGACAGGCTTGCATCCAAGGTCCTTGGCTTTACCGGAGGAGACAATCAGGGAATTATCGGTCTGGAAGTCAGATATGAAAAATATCTGAAAGGAATAGATGGTAAGATTCTTACAACAACAGACGCAAGAGGTGTAGAACTTGAAAATGTTGCAGAAGACCGTATGGAACCGGTTGCCGGAAACACGTTGAAGATCAGTCTGGATTATAATATGCAGATGTATGCGATGCAGATGGCTGAAAAAGTCAGGCAGGAAAAAGAAGCAGATAAAGTGGCAATTCTGCTTATGAATCCACAAAACGGAGAAATTTATGCGATGGTAAATGTTCCAGAGTTTGATCTGAATCAGCCATTTGAACTGATAGAAACAGACGAAAATAATCTTACAGATACTGAGAAACAGGATGCACTGAATCAGATGTGGAGAAATGGGTGTATCAATGACACGTATGAACCGGGAAGCACGTTTAAAATTATCACGGCATCAGCAGGCCTGGAGGCAGGAGTGGTTCATCTGGAAGACCGCTTTAGCTGTCCGGGATATAAGATTGTGGAAGATAGAAAGATACGGTGTCATAAAGTCGGAGGACATGGAGCAGAAAATTTTACAGAAGGAATACAGAATTCGTGTAATCCTGTATTTATAGAAGTTGGACTTCGTCTTGGAGTAGACCGCTTTTGTGATTATTTCGACCAGTTCGGTCTGATGGAACTGACTGGTGTGGACATTCCAGGGGAAGCGGGAACAATCATGCATAAAAAGGAGAATATCGGACAGGTGGAGCTTGCAACCTTAAGCTTTGGACAGTCGTTTCAGATTACGCCGATCCAGCTTGGCACAACAGTAAGTGCATTGATCAACGGAGGAAGGAGAGTAACACCACATTTTGGAGTAAGCATTCAAAATGATGAGGAAAAGACCATAAAAACATTCCAGTATAAAGAAAAGAAACATATCGTTTCGGAAAAAACATCAGAAACCATGCGTGTGCTGTTGGAAAGCGTAGTTGCGGAAGGATCCGGAAAAAACGCATATGTAGAAGGATACCGGATCGGAGGTAAGACTGCAACATCCCAGACTTTGCCACGAAGTGCGAACAGGTACATTTCATCGTTTGTAGGATTTGCACCGGCAGATCATCCGGAGATCCTTGGGATGTGCGTGATCTATAATCCGCAGGGAGTCTATTACGGAGGAACGATTGCAGCGCCGGTGATCGGTAATATTTTTGAAAATATATTGCCCTATCTTGGCATTGAAAAACAATAGGAAATGCAGTATACTATGTGAAGTTAGAGATTAACTGAATAACAAAAGATTTAAAGAGGTGGATTATGGATTATAAGGTATTTATTCCAGTATTGATTTCGTTTGTATTGAGTGTGATTTTAGGTCCGCTTGTAATACCGGTACTCAGACGACTGAAGATGGATCAGACAGAGAGAGAAGATGGTGTAAAATCACATCTGAAAAAAGCAGGAACCCCTACGATGGGTGGTGTGATGATCCTGCTGTCGGTAGTGATCACATCGGTGTTTTATATTGGCCGTTATCCAAAGATCATTCCGATTCTGTTTCTGACACTCGGATTTGGACTGATTGGATTTTTGGATGATTATCTGAAAGTAGTAATGAAACGTTCGGATGGATTATATCCGAAGCAGAAGATGGCACTTCAGATTGTAGTAACAGCAATCTTTGCATTCTACATGGTGAAGTTTGCAAAAGTTCCGCTTACAATGCTGATCCCATTTTCGGGAGGAAAGTATCTCGATATCGGATGGGTAGCAATTCCATTAATGTTCTTTGTAGTCATCGGAACGGTAAACGGTGTAAACTTTACGGATGGTCTGGATGGTCTTGCTTCGAGCGTTACTGTATTAGTTGCAACGTTCTTTACTGTTGTGGCAATCGGTACAAAAAGCGGAATCGAACCAGTTACATGTGCAGTAGTAGGTGCGCTTCTCGGCTTCTTACTGTTTAACGTATATCCGGCAAGTGTATTTATGGGAGATACCGGTTCTTTAGCGCTGGGAGGATTTGTGGCTTCAGCTGCTTACATGCTTCAGATGCCGATATTTATTATTATCGTAGGATTCATTTACCTGGTAGAGGTGTTATCCGTTATGATCCAGGTAACATATTTTAAAAAGACCGGCGGGAAAAGAATATTTAAAATGGCGCCGATACATCATCATTTTGAACTGTGTGGATGGTCAGAGACAAGAGTTGTAGCTGTATTTTCAATTATCACAGCAATACTCTGCCTGATCGCCCTGATGGCTATGTAGGAGGATATCATGGAAGTAAAGAACAAAAAAGTACTTGTATTTGGTCTGGGAATCAGCGGAATCGGAGCTGGTAAGATTCTTGAGGCACACGGAGCAGATGTAGTACTGTATGATGGCAATCAGAAACTGACAGAAGAAAAAGTAAGAAAACAGCTTGGCGAAGACAGCAATGCAAAGATTGTAATCGGAGAATTTCCGGAAGAGATATTAGAAAACCTTGATATGACGGTTTTAAGTCCGGGGGTACCGACCGATCTTCCTGTAATCGAGAAGATGCGTAAGCATGGAGTGACAGTGATCGGAGAAGTAGAGCTTGCATATCAGTACGGTAAGGGAGATGTGCTTGCAATTACAGGAACAAACGGAAAGACAACAACCACAACACTCCTTGGTGAGATTATGAAGAATTATCAGGATAATGTGTACGTCGTTGGAAATATCGGAACTCCGTATACAACAGCAGCATCACTTATGACAGATGATACGATCACCGTTGCAGAGATGAGCAGCTTCCAGCTGGAAAGTATCGTTGATTTCAGACCAAGAGTCAGTGCAATCCTGAACTTTACACCAGATCATCTGAATCGTCATCATACGATGGAAGCATATGTGAATGCAAAGAAAAATATTGCAAAGAACCAGACGGAAGATGATTACTGTATCCTGAATTACGAGGACGAGCTGACAAGAGAATTTGGAAAAGAAGTAAAAGCGAAGGTTCTATATTTCAGCAGCCAGCGTAAACTAGAAGAAGGAATTTATCTGGAAGATGGTAACATTATTTACCATTATGGCAATGTATCAGAGAAGATCTGCCATGTAGATGAACTCCAGATCCTTGGAACCCATAATCATGAAAATGTAATGGCAGCATGCGCTATGGCAGCAGTTTATGGTGTTCCGGGAGAAAAAATCCGTGAAAGTGTAAAAGCATTTAAAGGGGTTGAACACAGAATCGAATATGTAACAGAAAAAGATGGTGTTGCATACTATAATGATTCTAAGGGAACTAATCCGGATGCTGCGATCAAAGGTATCCAGGCGATGAACAGACCAACGGTACTGATCGGTGGTGGATATGACAAAGGTTCTGAGTATACAGAGTGGATCAACAGCTTTGACGGGAAAGTGAAAAAACTGATCCTGATTGGAGATACGAAAGAAAAGATTGCAGAAGATGCCAGAAAATGTGGATTTACAGATTATGAATTTGCAGACACATTTGAAGAGGCAGTGCTGACGGCAGCGAAGATTGCAGAGTCGGGAGAAGCTGTACTGCTTTCGCCAGCGTGCGCAAGCTGGGATATGTTCCCAAGCTATGAAGTACGAGGAGAAAAGTTTAAAGAAATCGTAAAATCCTTATAAATTTTATAAAGGAGAAACAGATTGACACAATCAAGACGGTGGAAATGTGACTATATTCTTCTGTGTGCTCTTGGCATGATTATCCTGAGCGGACTGGTGATACTATACAGCACAAGTTCGTACAATGGTGAAATAAAATTCGGAGACACATGCTACTATCTGAAAAAGCAGGCTTTTGCAACATTACTGGGGATAGCGGGCATGTGGGTCATAGCAAATATAGATTATCATGTCTGGAGAAGAGGGGCAGTGGCAGGCTACATACTGTCTGTGCTACTGGGAGCAGCAGTACTTCTGATCGGAGATGAATATAACGGGTCCAAAAGATGGTTGTCTTTGGGCCCGTTTTCGTTTCAGCCTTCTGAATTTGCAAAAGTGGCGGTAATCGTGTTCCTGACAGACCGGATCATACGCAATGCAAAGAAGATGGGAAAGATAACTATGGTTGGAAAGATTGTGCTAAGTGTGCTTCCTGTTGTAGGGCTGGTAGGGGCTAATAATCTGAGTACAGCGATCATTATTCTTGGAATTGCAGGGGGACTTGTATTTGTAGCTAGTCCGAAGTATGGGCAGTTTTTGATCATGATACTGCTTGGATGTGCATTTATGGGAGTATTTCTTGCAATGGAAAGTTACCGGCTGGAACGCCTTCAGATCTGGAGACATCCGGAGAATTATGAGAAAGGATATCAGACCCTGCAGGGATTATATGCGATCGGTTCTGGCGGTCTGTTTGGAAATGGACTTGGAAACAGCATTCAGAAGCTTGGATTTGTACCGGAAGCACAGAATGATATGATCTTTTCGATTATCTGTGAAGAGCTGGGACTGGTAGGAGCAGCTGGGATTCTGATATTGTTTTTGATACTTATCTGGAGATTTTTTGTAATTGCGGCACATGCGCCGGACCTGGAAGGCACTCTGATCGCGACCGGAGCCATGACACACATGATGATACAGGTCATACTCAATATTGCAGTAGTGACCAATACCATACCAAATACCGGGATTACACTGCCTTTTATCAGCTATGGGGGAACTTCAGTTATGTTCTTACTTTTTGAAATGGGACTTGTGCTAAATGTGTCATCTTTGGTAAAATAAAAAGCGTGCGAGAAAAACACGAATGAAAGGAAGTATGTAGAAAAATATGGGGAATCGCTCATCGAAGAAAAGAAAGAAAAAAAATCATCGCCTGTATGCGGCGGTTGTATTGATTCTGGGAATTGTGATCATGGTACTGGCTGCCGGGCTTCTGTTTTACATACAGGAGATACAGGTAACAGGAAATCAGTATTGTGGAAGCCAGGAAATCATCGATTGCGTACAGAATGACAAAGCTTCGGTTAATTCCATATATGTGAAGCTGAAATACGCACTGGGGATGGGTAAAAAACCTGCCTGTCTGGATGAGATAGAAATCCGCATGAAGAACCCTTGGACTGTACAGGTAAAAGTAAAAGAAAAAGAAGTAATCGGATATGTGAAGCATAAGAAGACATATTTGTGGCTTGATAAGGACGGTCTGGTAGTATGCAAAGAAAATACAGCACCGGCGGATGTTCCGGAAATCAGTGGCTTCAGACTGAAGAAAAAGAAATTATATGAGACACTGAAGACTTCGAATGCTGCAAGATTTTCTATGGCACTGGAGGCATGTGAGGAAAGTCTGAAGTATGGATACCGGACAGAAAAAATCACATTGGAAGAACATGAGTTGTATATGTATCTGGAAAATATACGTGCATGTCTTGGAACCAGTGTATCATCAGAGAAGATCGCACAGATCGGACCAATTGTGGAAAAGCTGGATGGAAGAGCAGGAATACTTCATTTGGAGTCATATTCAGAGGAGAATACAGCGATTACCTTTGATGAAGAAGAAAATTCAAAAGAAAATTAAGAAAATTAGAGAAACCCTATTGATATTTTAAACGAAAGTCTATATTATATACTATATGTAGCAAACTGAGTTCATCTCACTTGCCCAATCAATGGGATGTATAATATATAATAAGGAATAACAAAGGAGGAGAAACCCTTGCTAGAAATTAAAACAAATGAATCAGAAGCAGCGGCAAAAATTATTGTTGTTGGAGTCGGTGGAGGCGGAAATAACGCAGTAAACCGAATGATTGATGAACAGATTGCCGGTGTTGAGTTTATAGCAATCAATACAGATAAACAGGCACTTCAGCTTTGCAAAGCTCCAACACTGATGCAGGTTGGCGAAAAGATCACAAAAGGTCTTGGAGCAGGAGCCAGACCAGAAGTTGGTGAAAAGGCAGCAGAAGAAAGTGCAGAAGAGATTTCTGCAGCACTGAAAGGTGCAGATATGGTATTTGTAACATGTGGTATGGGTGGAGGTACCGGAACAGGTGCTACACCAGTAGTTGCACGTATCGCAAAAGAACAGGGCGCATTAACTGTAGGTGTTGTAACAAAACCTTTCCGTTTTGAATCTAAGACACGTATGAACAATGCCCTTGCAGGAATTGAAAAATTAAAAGAAAGCGTTGATACACTCATCGTAATCCCTAACGATAAACTTCTTGAGATCGTAGACAGACGCACAACAATGCCGGAAGCATTAAAGAAAGCTGACGAAGTATTACAGCAGGGTATTCAGGGAATCACAGATCTGATCAATGTTCCTTCACTGATCAACCTTGACTTCGCGGATGTACAGACTGTTATGACAGATAAGGGTATTGCACATATCGGTATTGGTCAGGGACGTGGTGATGATAAGGCTCTTGAGGCTGTAAAACAGGCAGTTGCAAGTCCTCTTCTGGAGACAACAATCGCAGGTGCTTCACACGTTATCATCAATGTATCCGGAGATATCACTCTTATGGATGCATCTGACGCAGCAGAATACGTACAGGAACTTGCAGGAGAAGATGCAAACATCATCTTTGGTGCAATGTATGATGATTCTAAGGCTGATGAAGCTACAATTACTGTTATTGCAACAGGACTTCATAATGTTGGAGGGAGCGCATCTAAGTTAAAATCAAGACTGGAAAGCCAGACAAGAACATCTGCTATGCCAAATGCAGTTCATGCATCTGCATATGACAGACCAGTACGTCAGGCAGGCGCTGTTCATACACAGCAGGCAGAGCGTTCGGTTTCACCAAGAGCTGATTATGGAACCCAGACAAGAGAAAGCGCTGGAGCTGCTGCAGCGAGAAGAACAATGGGAGGAACAACACCTACATTGGAAACTCCAAGAACACCAACAAGCAAAGTAAAAGAACAGTCAATCAAGATTCCTGATTTCTTCAAGAAATAAGAAGATTGAGATATAGCATATTTAAAAAATTTAACACCTCGGTGTCGAAAGACGCCGGGGTGTTTTTGTCGCTATACCTCTGAAAAAAACTGCCAGCGGCAGGGTTGACAGATGTGTTATGTATTCTAAAAATTTCTAAACGTTTCTAAAAGATTCTGAAGGTTACGAGGCATGTCGAAGGAAAAAAGACATACCTTACACCGTCTGACAAATTCCTTTTTTCGAAGAACATATAATATTAAGTGTTGAAAACAACAAATCTGTTTCGTGCACGTGAAAAGAAAAAGAGGGCCAGATGTGTACTATGAATTATATGTAGATATATTTTTTATGGTGAATTTTATGATGGACACGATCCTTTTACTGATCGTAAAGAAGATGATACTATGTTCCGTATCTTATGGCCGCATTCTGCTGGGTGCTGCAACAGGAGCAATGTTAACCTGTGTAGTGGCTACAGGTCTGCAGGGCAGAACGTATCTGCAATGGATATTGTTCTATGGAGTCATTAATACTTTGATGTTAAAGACTGGTCTCCGGATAAGATGGGGGCGGGAGCTGTTAAAAGGATGGATTTTTTTGTATATTGCATCTTTTTTGCTGGGAGGAATTTTTCTGGTATTCAGGCCGTATCTGAGAGAGGGAAGTCTGTTCTTTTTGTTGGCAGTACTGAGTTATTATCTGGTACAGGGAATCTGGAAAATACTGCTTTTGCTTACCAGAAGAAATCACGACTACTGTGAGGTGGAGTTGTATCTGGGAAAGCAAAGCTTCCGGTCAAAGGCGTTGATAGATACTGGGAATACATTGCGGGATATGGCAAGCGGACAGCCGGTAAATGTGATAGAAAGGCAGGTTGTGGAGCAACTTACAGCTGAGGGGCGTCCATTAAGATTCCGGTACATACCGTATCATTCCATTGGGAAAAAAGAAGGAATCATGCCGCTTATAAGGCTTGACCGTATGAAGATCATAGAGGGTACACATTTTAAATGGATTGAATATCCACTGGCAGCAATAAGTGAAGAAAGATTAAGTGAAGAAAATTATCAGGTGATTTTAAATCCAGATATATTGACGGGAGGAAAAGAAAATGGTAATAAAAGTAGCAGTTCCACACCAGTTTAAATTAAAAGTCATTCCGGATTTCCGGACATTATTGTTCCCAGACAGAAGAGATATACATTATATAGGAGGATCGGAGATCTTGCCGTCTCCTCTGGATACAGAAGCAGAACAACGGGCAATTCGTGAACTTGGGACAGAAAAAGACGAATATGCAAGAAAAAAGCTGATTGAGCATAACTTAAGACTGGTTGTATATATCGCAAAAAAATTCGACAATACAGGTGTGGGAGTGGAAGATCTGATCTCCATTGGGACGATCGGTCTGATTAAGGCAATTAATACATTTAACCCGGAAAAAAATATAAAACTCGCCACATATGCGTCAAGATGTATTGAGAACGAGATTCTGATGTACTTAAGAAGAAATAATAAGACCCGGATGGAAGTATCCATTGATGAGCCGCTCAATGTAGATTGGGATGGAAATGAGCTTTTATTATCCGACATTTTAGGAACGGAAGAAGATACCATTTATAAAGATCTGGAAAATGAAGCAGAAAAAAAGATTCTGATCAAAGCAATCAGCCATCTCTCTGGCAGAGAGCAGATGATCATACGGATGCGGTTCGGACTTGGAACTGCAGACGGAGAAGAAAAGACACAGAAAGAAGTGGCAGATATGCTGGGAATTTCGCAATCTTACATATCCAGACTTGAGAAAAAGATTATGCAGAGATTAAAGCGCGAAATGGTGAAGTATTCTTAGAAATGTGGTACAATAAAAACAAAAAGGGGTTGGTCATATGAGACTTAGCTTTTTTGGGGCAGCCCATGAAGTGACAGGCAGCTGTCATTTACTGGAAGCATGTGGAAAGAATATTCTGATTGACTGTGGAATGGAACAGGGGCCGGATCTTTATGAGAATCAGGAACTGCCGGTTACACCAGGAGAGATTGATTATATTCTTCTGACGCACGCACACATTGACCATTCGGGAAATATTCCATTAATGGTAAAAAATGGGTTTGCAGGAGAGATTGTAACTACATTTGCAACATCTGATCTGTGTAATATCATGCTTCGTGACAGTGCACACATTCAGGAATTTGAAGCAGAGTGGAGAAACCGTAAGGCCAAGAGAAGCGGGGAACCGGAATACGAGCCGATCTACACAGTGGCTGATGCGGATGCAGCAGTAAAACTTCTGGCACCGGTAGATTACGGACAGAAGATTACGCTGTGTGATGGCATTGAGGTACGGTTTAATGACGTGGGACATCTGCTTGGATCTGCGAGTATCGAAGTATGGATCACGGAGAATGGAGTTTCAAAAAAGGTTGTATTTTCCGGTGATGTGGGAAATAAAAACCAGCCGATCATCAAAGACCCGCAGCCGGTAAAAGAAGCGGATTACGTAGTGATTGAATCTACATACGGAGACCGGACGCATGGGGATGATATTCCGGATTATGTAGGTGAATTTACACGTATCTTACGGGAAACATTCCAAAAAGGGGGCAATGTAGTCATCCCATCCTTCGCAGTAGGACGTACACAGGAGATTCTTTATTTTATACGTGAAATTAAAGAAAAGAACCTGCTTCCGGAGTTCCCGGGATTTGAAGTTTATGTCGATAGTCCGCTTGCAATTGAGGCGACGAATGTATTTAATAAAAATGTCACCGGATGCTTTGACGAAGATGCGATGGCACTTGTGAACCAGGGAATCAACCCACTTTTATTCCCTGGATTGAAGACGACAATCACAAGTGACGAGTCGAGACAGATTAACTTTGATACAAGACCGAAGGTTATCTTATCTGCTTCCGGAATGTGTGAGGCGGGACGTATCAGGCACCATCTGAAACACAATCTGTGGCGTTCTGAGTGTACGATATGTTTTGTTGGATATCAGGCAGTCGGAACGCTTGGAAGAAAGCTGATAGAGGGCGCTGAGAGCGTAAAACTGTTCGGTGAAAATATCACGGTCAATGCGAAGATAGAAGTATTAAAAGGTATCAGTGGACATGCAGATGTAAATGGTCTGCTGGACTGGCTGAGGGGATTTGAAAAAACGCCGGACAGAGTGATGGTTGTACATGGTGAAGATACGGTGACGGATCATTTTGCCAAACTGGTGGAAGATACATTTGGATGCCCGGCATTTGCACCTTATTCTGGTGGAAGTGTGGATCTGGCAACCAATGAGATCATAACAGTCGGACAGCGGATTCCTAAGAAAGCAGAAGAAAAGCCGAGCAAGCTTAAGAGTGCATCTGCATTTAACAGACTGGTGGCAGCTGCCAAACGTCTGCTGAATGTTGTATATAAGAATGAAGGTCTGGCAAATAAAGACATGGCCAAATTTGAGTCTCAGATTCAGAATCTGGCGGATAAATGGGACAGAGACCGATAAGCTGTATATGTCAAGGTCTAAAATTTTTTTAATTTTATAAAAATCCGCATAACCCTGTGGGATATGGAGAATCATCTTACTAGAAGCTGATGAAAAAGATTCTGGCAGGAGGTTCAAGATGGCACAGGGAAAGGTTGAAATCTGCGGGGTAAATACGGCAAAGCTTCCAATCCTGAATGAGCAGGAGAAGGAAGCTTTGTTTGTTAGGATCAAAAAAGGTGATGAACAGGCAAAAGAAGAATATATCAAAGGAAATCTGAGGCTTGTACTCAGCGTGATACGACGGTTCAGTGCAAGTGGTGAAAATCCGGATGATCTGTTCCAGATCGGATGCATCGGTCTTATCAAAGCAATCAATAATTTTAACACGGAGTTAGAGGTGAAATTTTCCACCTATGCGGTACCGATGATTATCGGAGAGATAAGAAGATATATGCGGGACAATAATTCAATCCGGGTAAGCCGGTCGCTTCGGGATACAGCATATAAGGCAATCTATGCAAAGGAAAATTACGTAAAAAAGCATCAAAAAGAACCAAGCGTACAGGAAATTGCCGAAGAGATCGGGATATCCAAAGAAGATATTGTATTTGCACTGGATGCAATCCAGGTGCCGATGAGCCTGCAGGAGCCGGTCTATAATGATGGCGGTGATGCTTTGTATGTGATGGATCAGCTGAGCGATGCGACGAACAAAGAAGAACGCTGGGTAGAAGACCTTTCGCTTGAAGAAGCGATGAGTCATCTGAATGAGCGTGAACGCTATATCATCCGTCTGAGATTCTTCCAGGGAAGGACACAGATGGAAGTAGCAGAGGAGATTCAGATTTCCCAGGCTCAGGTGAGCAGACTGGAAAAGAATGCGTTAAAGACAATGCGCCAGTACCTTGTATAAGGTCTGGCGCATTACGATTGTGTGAATCTGTCTGTGTGCATTCTTTCTTCTTGCATTTTTCCCGTACTCATACTATGATATTGGCAGGAGGATTTGTAAAATGAAAGCTTGTATATTTGATCTGGATGGAACATTGACAAATACTTTAGAATCAATGACATATTCTGTGAACCAGACATTAAAAGAAATGGGACTTTCACAGATCACAAAAGACCAGTGCAGATTGTTCGTCGGAAATGGTGCCAGGGTACTGATGGAGAAATCCCTGCGGGCAGCAGGTGATCCAGAAGGTTTGAGGATTGAAGAAGGCATGGAGATATACGGACGTATATTTGACGAGAACTGTACATATCATGTAACACCTTATGATGGAATCGTAGAGATGCTTGAGAACCTGAAGAAGAAAAATATCAGACTTGCGGTTCTGTCAAATAAGCCGGATCAGCAGACGGTAAAAGTAGTACATGAAATCTTTGGCGATACGCTGTTTGACTATGCACAGGGACAAAAAGAAGGAATACGCAGAAAACCGGAACCAGACGGAGTCTATGCGATTATGGACAACATGCATGTGAAAAAAGAAGAATGTCTCTATGTCGGTGACTCAGAAGTAGATATTGCAACCGGAAGAAATGCAGACCTGAAAACGGTCGGAGTGTTATGGGGATTCCGGGACAGAACAACGTTAGAAACTGCAGGAGCGGTAAATCTGATAGAAAAACCGGAAGATCTTTTGCAGTTTGTGTAATATTATTAAAGGAGGGTGAGAACGATGAATGAGTATGATGAGGAATGTCTGAAAACATTTATTGAAAACCAGGGACAACTGTTTGATGAACCAGTTGCTGAGACACTGGAAGAAGCAGAGGCATTTCTGGAAGATTGTATGGCTTCTATCGTGGAAAATATCGAAGAAGTCAAAGAATTTCTGGAAGAAGAAGGAATGGACATTAGTGGAATGTCCAACGAAGAGATTGAAGAAGCATCAGAAGTGTTCGCACTTCCAGATGGACGATATCTTATCGTAGAAGGGTAAGAATATCTGTAAAACAAGGCAGCCGGTGAGGGCTCCCCTTGAATACTCAGTTATACAGAAGAATCTGCCGCTGGCAGCTTCTCTTGCATACTCAGGTACAAAAAGCCGTGACTACTCAGTAGTTCCGGCTTTTTTCAGTGCATCCTGGATTGCATTTACAATAAGCTGTGATGTGTAGGGAGTACTGGAAGAATACTTGATATGGTCAAAAGACTGTTCTTCATAAACCTGCCTGGCAATATCTTCGATGGCAGGTTCAATAAAAGGATACATCGTCGTAATGGTATCGTTTAGATTGGTAAAACGGATGGACTGGATGCTTGATTCGTCGACCGTTACCTCGACTTCCAGATCTGCGTTATTCAAAGTCAGTTCGGAAGTATAGATTCCCGGTGTGTAGATTTTTTTAGAACCGGATCTGGAATGTTGTCCCGGACGGAACATAAATATTAACAACAGGATCAGAATCACTGCTAAAATGGCAAAAATAATGGTGTAAATGATTTCTTTCATATGGAGTACGATAATTTTTGTCTTTGCACTCATAGGGAAACCTCCTGGTAGTTTGTGTTAAAAAATGTTTCATTTTCTATAATGTATGAAAAAAGTGGAAAAATTATTCGTCTGTTTTTACGTGACAAATGACAAGGCTTCTTGTAGAATGGTAAAAGAAATGGAGGAAGAATAGATATGTTTATTATTGCAGGACTTGGAAATCCAACATTACAGTATGAAGGAACCAGACATAATGTTGGTTTTGATGTTATAGATACATTAGCAGAAAGATATAATATAACCGTAGATGGAAGAAAAGGAAGAGCGCTGGTCGGAAAAGGTATGATCGAAGGGCATAAAGTACTGCTGGTAAAGCCGCAGACGTATATGAACCTGAGCGGTGAAAGCTTAAGAGAACTTGTGAATTATTATAAGATTGATGAAGAAAGTGAGCTTCTGGTTATCTATGATGATATCAGCCTTGGAGTAGGACAGCTTCGCATCCGTAAAAAAGGAAGTGCCGGCGGACATAACGGAATTAAGAATATCATCGCCAACCTGGGAACCGATGTATTTATGAGAATCAAGATCGGAGTAGGGGAAAAACCGAAAAAATATGATCTTGCAGATTATGTGCTCGGACATTTTTCAAAAGAAGACAGAGAGTTGATGGAAGAAGGTTATGATAAAGCAGATCATGCAGTCGGAATGATCTTAAATGGTGAGATTGAAGCTGCGATGAATCAGTATAACAGAAAAGTAAAGCCTAAGGAGGCGTAAGAAATGCAAGGCTTAGTAAGGCCGCTTAATGAGTTGGCTGAATATGAAGAACTTTACCGAAATAAGAAAAAAGGAACGGGAATGATCCGCGTGTGTGGGTGTGTAAATTCCCAGAAGACGCATATGATGTATGCACTGGGCAGTAGCAGCGGAACGTCCGGGAATAAAGAAGATGCGTGCAGGTATAAAGTAATCGTATGCTCCAGTGAAACAAAAGCAAGACAGCTGTATGAGGAGTACCGGTTTCTGGATGGTAATACATTTTTATATCCGGCTAAGGATTTTTTGTTCTATCAGGCAGATATCAGAAGTAAAGAACTGGTCAGACAGAGGATGGAAGGCATTCAGGCCGTTCTTGGAGATGATCCGGCAACAATTGTAACGAGCCTGGATGGATTTATGGACTATCTGGCAACGAAGGAAAATATCCAGGAGAAGATTTTACGGATACAAAATGACAGCATGCTGAAACTGGATGAGATAGAACAGAAGCTTTCAAAGATCGGTTATGACAGGGAAGTGCAGGTAGAAGGTCCCGGACAGTTCGCGGTGCGTGGAGGGATTCTGGACATTTACCCGCTGACGGAAGAGATGCCGGTCAGAATCGAACTGTGGGGAGATGAAGTGGATTCCATCCGGACATTTGATGTAGAAAGCCAGAGGTCGATAGAGAATCTTTCGGAAATTATCATATTTCCTGCGCAGGAATTCCCTCAAAAAGGAGAAAAGGGAGTGTCATTTCTGGATTACTTCCCGCAGGAAGACACGATTTTATTCCTGGACGAACCAGTCAGGCTTACAGAACGGGGAGAACATGTAGAAGAAGAATTTATCGAGGCGCAGAAAAAGAGACTGGAAAGTGGTTACGAGCTGGAAGAGGAAGAGGCAAAGATATTTTCCGTGCCAGAGATATTGAAAAAGATCAATACTTACAGCAGTATTGGATTTTTTGCGCTGGAGATGAAGTGCAAAGGGTTTGAAATCAGAAGCACTTACGAGATCCAGGCAAAAGGGGTAAATTCGTATAATAACAGCTTTGAGATGCTGACACAGGATCTTAAGCGGTTAAAGAGAAACGGTTACCGTGTGATATTGCTTTCTGGATCCAGGACCAGAGCGAAGCGTCTTGCGGAAGATCTGCGGGATTATAATCTGAGCAGCTTTTACAGTGAAGATCTGGACAGGGAAGTAAAGCCGGGAGAGATCATGACTGCATATGGTTATATTGCAGAAGGATATGAGTACCCGATGTTAAAATTTACTGTGATCGCAGAGTCGGATATATTTGGCAAGCGCAAAAAGAAGAAAAAAAGAAAGACCTACGAAGGCCGTAAAATACAAAGTTTCTCGGAACTAAAGCCGGGAGATTATGTTGTACATGAGAATCACGGCGTGGGAATCTATCAGGGAATTGAGAAGATTGTGGTAGATAAGATTTCCAAAGATTACATGAAGATTTCCTATGCCCAGGGAGGAAACCTCTATATACCGGCAACCCAGCTGGATCTGATCCAGAAATATGCAAGTGCAGATGCCAAAAAGCCAAAATTAAACAAACTCGGGACACAGGAGTGGACGCGGACGAAGAAGCGTGTGCGCGGGGCTGTCCGAGAGATTGCAAAGGATCTGGTAAAACTGTATGCGACCAGACAGGAACAGGACGGATATGTATACGGTGAAGATACGGTATGGCAAAGGGAATTTGAAGAGATGTTTCCGTTTGAAGAGACGGAAGACCAGATGCTGGCGATCGATGCCGTGAAAAAAGACATGCAAAGCCATAAGATCATGGACCGTCTGGTGTGCGGGGATGTGGGATTTGGCAAGACCGAAGTTGCAATCCGTGCGGCGTTTAAGGCAGTGCAGGAGAGTAAGCAGGTCGTATATCTGGTTCCGACAACGATTCTGGCACAGCAGCACTACCGGACATTCGTACAGAGAATGAAAGAATTCCCGGTACGGATCGATCTGATGTGCAGATTCCGGACTCCGGCACAGCAAAAGAAGACGGTAGAAGATGTCAGAAAAGGACTGGTGGATATCGTCATTGGAACACACAGGGTTTTAAGTGAAGATATGAAGTTCAAAGATCTGGGACTTTTGATCATTGACGAAGAACAGCGGTTCGGTGTACAGCACAAAGAAAAGATAAAAAAATTAAAAGAAAATGTAGACGTCCTGACACTTACGGCTACACCGATCCCAAGAACCCTCCATATGAGTCTGATCGGGATCCGTGATATGAGTGTACTTGAAGAAGCACCGAACGACCGTATGCCGATTCAGACATATGTGATGGAATATAACGATGAGATGGTCCGTGAGGCAATCGAAAGGGAATGTGCAAGACAGGGACAGGTATATTATGTGTATAACCGTGTAGAGGACATTGACGAGGTCGCAGGTCATGTGCAGAAACTGGTGCCGGATCTTACGGTTGCCTATGCACATGGGCAGATGAGAGAACATGAGCTTGAGCGGATCATGTATGACTTTATCAATGGAGAGATAGATGTACTGGTATCGACAACCATTATTGAGACAGGACTGGATATCTCCAATGCGAATACGATGATCATTCATGATGCAGACAGACTGGGACTTTCACAGCTTTACCAGCTCCGGGGACGTGTGGGCAGGTCAAACCGTATGGCGTATGCTTTCCTACTCTACAGAAGAGATAAAATGTTAAAGGAAGTGGCAGAAAAGAGACTGGCAGCGATCCGGGAGTTTACAGATCTTGGATCCGGATTTAAAATCGCTATGCGGGATCTTGAAATCCGTGGTGCAGGTAATCTTCTGGGAGCTGAACAGCACGGACACATGGAAGCTGTCGGATACGATCTGTACTGCAAGATGCTGAATGAGGCGGTCAGACATCTGAAAGGCGAGATGGAAGAAGAGGAGATATTTGCAACGACGATGGATCTGAATGTAGATGCGTTTATCCCTGCTTCCTATATTCCGAATGAATATCAGAAACTGGATGTCTATAAGCGGATCGCAGCGATTGAAAACAGGGATGAGATGGAAGATATGACCGAAGAACTGATAGACCGTTTTGGTGATATTCCGAAAAAAGTGGAGAAGCTTCTGGAAGTGGCGGCATTGAAGGCGCAGGCTCATGAGGCATATGTAACGGCAGTAGAACAAAAAGGGGATATCTATACATTTACGATGTATGAAAAGGCCAAAGTTCATCCGGAGCGTATTCCGCAGCTGATCGAAGGCTTCCGGGGAGAATTGTCGTTTAAAGCGGACGCGGCACAGCCGTGTTTTGTATATGAAAAAAAACGGCGGAACTTAAAAGAAAAGCAGGGTGATCCACTGGAAATTACGAAAAAAGTGCTAAATGGACTGAAAGGATTGCTCGGAGATGAAAAAAGCGGTATAATTGATACATTAAGCAAATAAAGGCAGGTTTGGATAAATGAAAAAAAGAGCATTAATTTTAGCAATGGCAGGAATTCTCTCTACATCACTGACGGGATGTGGCTCATTGAAAGATGATGCAGTTGTGGTAAAAGCAGGAGATACAGAGATCACTGCAGGAGTTGCAAATTTTTATGCAAGATATACACAGGCACAGTATGAGACATATCTTTCCGGCTATCTTGGCGGAGATGATATGTGGAGTAAGAATGCATCAGATGGTAAGACTTATGAAGAATCCATCAAAGATACACTGTTGGATGATCTGAAGAATATGGCACTTCTGGAAGAGCATATGGATGAGTATAAGGTATCTCTGACAAAAGCTGATAAAAAAGCGGTAAATGACGCAGCAAAAGAATTTGATAAGGCAAATTCGAAAAAGGTAAAAGATAAAATATCAGCGTCAAAAGAAAACGTAAAGAGAACAATGACACTTATGACGATTGAGCAGAGAATGCGTAAGGCAATCGTAGCAGATGCAGACGTTAAAGTATCAGATGAAGATGCAGCACAGAAGCGTATGCAGTATGTAGCATTTGATTACAGTTCATCGGATGCATCCGATGATGAAAAGGCACAGGTAAAGCAGAAGGCGGAAGCATTTGCTGAAGGTGCTAAGAAGGCTGATGACTTTGAAGCATATGCAACCGGGCAGGGGGCAGAAGCTAAGACCGCTACGTTTGATTCGGATTCGGTAAATCCTTCGGCAGAGGTTGTAAAAGCAGCCGGTAAGCTTGGCGAAGGAGAGGTTACAGGCGTGATTGAAGCCGATGGCGGATGTTATGTTGCAAAAGTAACAAGTCTTATGGATGAGACAGCTACGGAAACGAAAAAAGAATCTCTGATTTCTGATAAACAGGATAAATACTACAAAAAGATATTAAAGAAATGGAAGAAAGAAGAGAAGATTACGGTTCACAAAGGAAACTGGAATAAGGTAAGCTTTACGAAGTTAAGTGTAAAAATAAAAGATGATTCGACAACAACAGGTACAGATTCAACCAGCAGCACAGATGCGGCTGCTACAGATTCTGCAAACTAGAGTGTGTCTGGGAAAAAGAAAATGCCACCATCGCAGGTGGCATTTTTTATCATAGTATGCAGAAGAAGCTGCAGGTAGCAGGTTCTCTGTATACTAACGTTTCTAGTTCATAAAAGTAGATACGATTTCATTTACGAGCTTTCCGTCAGCTTTTCCTTTTACCTTAGGCATCAGGTTCTTCATGATCTTACCTTTGTCTTTGGCTGTTGGGGCATCGAGACCCATTTCTGCAAGAACAGAAGCAACGACTTCTTTGATTTCAGCTTCGTCCATCATCTTTGGAGCGTACTGCTCAAGAACTGCGAGACGTTTGTTGCATTCATCAATAATCTCTGTACGGTCAGCTGGTGTCAGATCCAGAGTTTCTTTTGTCTGCTTGATCTCTTTTAAGATAACCTGAGTCTCTTCTTCAGGTGTAAGATCGGCACGTTTGTCAATGGCTTTATTCTTAAGGGCTGCAAGCAGCATGGATAAAGTTTCCTTTGTGTCTTTGTCTTTGGCTTTCATGGCTTTGACCATGTCAGCGCGTACTTCATCAATTTTACTCATGATAGATTCCTCCTAATATTTTCTTCCAACTATTATACAAAACTATTAAAAAAATATCCAGTCCTTATCTTAGGTATAAAAAGTATGATTTTGGGGTTATGGATGAAAAATTCCGAGCCTGAAATTGAAAAAACTTCAGATACATAGTTCTACATAATTTTTCATATACTACCTTTATATCACAATTATGGAAAATCTATAATGTACTCTTTGGGGCACAGGAAAATAAGAAAAAAGTAAGGAAAGAAAAATCACGGGGAGTATATTACCAGGAGCAGGAGGAATTTTTTATATGAAAGCTACAGGAATTGTAAGAAGAATCGACGATCTCGGTCGTGTGGTGGTGCCGAAAGAAATCAGAAGAACACTCAGAATAAGAGAAGGAGATCCGGTTGAAATATTTACTGACAGGGAAGGAAAGATTATTCTGAAAAAATATTCACCGATTGGGGAACTTTCTACATTCGCAAGGCAGTATGCAGAGAGTCTGGCACAGGTGCTGGAGTGTCTGGTGTGTATCTGTGATATGGAGCAGGTGGTGGCAGCAGAAGGACCGGGAAAAAAAGAGGTACAGGATCAGGGAATCACAGAAGAGATGGCAGAATTTTTAAAGGAAAGAACGCAAAGGGAAGCCAGGACAGGAGAAAAGCAATATATACAGGTCGTAGAAGAACAGGAACATTATGAACGGGAAATCATAAGTCCGATCATGTGCCGGGGAGATGTGATAGGTGGAGTGATCCTTCTGGCTAAGAACAAAGAAAAAAAATTCGCAGACACAGATAAAAAGATGGCAGAATGTACAGCAAAAGTAATTGGAAAACAGATGGAGCAGTAAAAGGAATATATGCAGAAGATCACGCATATTCTGTGATATAAAAGAGCCTGGAATCAAGTAGTGAAAGGACAGCCGGAATCAGAAATTAAAATCAGACACGGCAATCAGGTGCAAAAAAGATTCCGGGAGTACATAGATTAAGGAGGTGTGTATGCCAGATCATAGAAAGCTGGATAAAAAGATCACGGGAATACTAAAAGCACTTCTGATTTCTTACGCCGTTACCGGAATATTACTTATGATACTGGCCTTTGGGGTATACAAACTGGAACTTCAGGAAGGTGTAGTGACGGCTGGAATCAAAGGCGTATATCTGCTATCTTCTTTTACAGCAGGATGTGTGGCAGGAAAAGCACTGCAGGTCAGAAGGTTTATATGGGGAATAATAGCGGGAAGCCTTTACTTTGTTCTGTTATTGTTGATCACACTTGGAATTTACCGCACATTTCAGGGGAACACAGTGGATATCTGGATTACATTGGGGCTGTGTGCAGGCGGTGGAATGGCTGGTGGGATGATATCCTAAGAAAAAGATTGCGAAACTTATAGCAAAATGTTATAATAACGTAAGTTAAGCAAAAAGTAAGGAGGGATACGAACATGAAACATGTAAAATCATTGAATAAACCTATGAACAGTAATCTGAAAAAAAGCGGATGCGGCGAATGCCAGACATCTTGCCAGTCAGCATGTAAGACATCCTGCACAGTAGGAAATCAGACTTGCGAACAGAGCAAATAATTAAAAATCATATGTCACACTCGGGACAGCGGTCTTTTGGGTCGCTGTTTCTTGTTGTCTAATGAGTTGTTCAAAGGTATAAAGCAGAATCCAAAGAGAAACAACGGAAAAATTCCGATATAAAATAAGAAAAATGAGAAAGGGGTACCATAATAATTATGATTCATCAGTACCGTAATAATGGCTACAATATCGTGATGGATGTGTACAGTGGATCTGTACATGTGGTAGATGATGTCTGTTATGATGTGATTGAAAAACTGAATCAGACAGAAAATGAACCAACCATTGAATCATTAAAAGAGCCATCTGTAAAAGAAATGCTTTTACAGGAACTGGGAGAAAAATACGAAGCATCTGATATTGAAGATGCATTATCAGATGTGATCGAACTGACAGAAGGCGGTCAGTTATTCGTGAAAGATACATATGAATGTATGATCGAAGAGGTAAAGAAGAGAAAGACGGTTGTAAAAGCACTCTGTCTTCATATTGCGCATGACTGTAACCTTGCATGTAAATATTGCTTTGCAGAAGAAGGCGAGTATCACGGAAGACGTGCGCTTATGAGCTATGAAGTCGGTAAGAAAGCACTGGATTTCCTGATTCAGAATTCAGGAAACCGTCATAACTTAGAGGTTGATTTCTTCGGTGGGGAACCACTTATGAACTGGCAGGTTGTAAAGGATCTGGTAGCATATGGAAGAGAGCAGGAAAAAATCCACGATAAACATTTCCGTTTTACAATTACAACAAACGGAGTCCTTTTAAATGACGAGATCCAGGAATTTGTCAATAAAGAGATGGACAACGTTGTATTAAGTCTGGACGGACGTAAAGAGATTAATGATCAGATGCGTCCATTTAGAAATGGAAAAGGAAGTTATGATCTGATTGTTCCAAAATTCCAGAAACTTGCAGAAAGCAGAAATCAGGAGAAATATTATATCCGCGGAACATTTACAAGAAATAACCTGGATTTTTCAAATGACATCATGCATTTTGCTGATCTTGGATTCAAACAGATGTCAATCGAGCCGGTTGTCGGGGACGAAAGTGATCCGTATGCGATCAGGGAGGAAGATCTTCCTAAAATCATGGAGGAATATGATAAACTTGCAAAGATGATGATCGAACGCGAGAAAGAGGGAAAAGGCTTCAATTTCTTCCATTTCATGATAGATTTAAATGGTGGACCTTGCGTTGCCAAGCGTCTGTCCGGATGTGGTTCCGGAACAGAATACCTGGCAGTTACACCGTGGGGAGACCTCTACCCATGTCATCAGTTTGTTGGACAGGATGATTTCCTGATGGGCAATGTAGATGACGGAATCGTTAAGCCGGAGATTGCTGACGATTTCAGAAGCTGCAATGTGTATTCAAAAGATAAATGCAGAAACTGCTTCGCAAAATTCTACTGCAGCGGTGGATGTATGGCAAACTCTTATAATTTCCATGGTACGATCCATGATACATATGAGATCGGCTGTGAGATGCAAAGAAAACGTGTAGAGTGTGCAATCATGATGAAAGCTGCACTTGCAGAGTAAGCATAGTAATTAGAAATTATCGAGAGGATGTGTAAGAGAACGATGAAAAAGTCAAAAAGCATATTGAGCCTGCTTCTGACAGTCATCCTGATCGTTGGCCTTGGCTTTACCGTGATTACAGGAATCGGTAAGACACATACCGGTTCTATGAAGAACATAAAGCTGGGTCTGGATCTTGCAGGTGGTGTCAGCATCACTTACCAGGTAAAGGATAAAAATCCTACCAAAGAAGAGATGAGTGATACCATCTATAAACTTCAGAAGCGTGTGGAACAGTACAGTACAGAAGCAAGTGTATACCAGGAAGGCGATGACAGAATTAACATCGAGATTCCTGGTGTTACAGATGCGAACAAGATTCTGGATGAACTTGGAAAACCAGGTTCCCTTTCCTTTATGACAACAGACGGGGAGACCGTTCTTACCGGTACAGATGTAAAGAATGCATCTGCAAAAAGCGGTCAGGACGATATGGGAAACAAAGAATATTCTGTAGAGCTGAATCTGACAAAATCAGGAACAAAGAAATTTGCAACAGCAACAAAGAACAACATCGGCAAACAGATCGCCATAGTCTATGACGGGGATGTGATCTCAAGTCCGGTTGTACAGTCTGAAATTACAGGTGGACAGGCCTATATCACAGGGGATTTCAGTTACGAAGAAGCAGATAATCTGGCATCGACAATCCGTATCGGTGGATTAAAGCTGGAACTGGAAGAACTTCGTTCAAACGTAGTAGGAGCCCAGCTTGGAGAGCAGGCACTGAGCACCAGCTTAAAAGCAGGTGTAATCGGACTGATCTTAGTATTCCTGTTCATGATCTTTGTATACAGACTTCCGGGACTGGCATCCAGTCTTGCACTGCTTATCTACACAGAGATTGTACTTGGAGTGTTAAATGCATTTAATGTAACACTGACACTGCCTGGTATTGCAGGTATTATCCTGAGTATCGGTATGGCGGTGGATGCAAATGTTATTATCTTTGCCAGAGTACGTGAAGAGATGGCGAAGGGAAGAAGTGTAAAATCCTCTTTAAAGTCAGGATTCCAGAAAGCAATGTCAGCTATTGTGGATGGTAACGTAACTACCTTGATCGCTGCAGCAGTTTTGTGGTTCAAAGGCTCCGGTACAGTAAAAGGATTCGCACAGACACTGGCGATTGGTATTGTCGTATCCATGTTTACGGCACTTGTGATCACACGTATGATCGTATATGCATTTTATGGAATCGGAATCCGCAAAGAAAGCCTTTACTATCATAAGATGAAAGAAAGAAAACCGGTCAACTTCCTTGGAAAGAAAAAGGTATTCTTCAGTATTTCCATCGCAGTGATCCTTGCAGGATTCGTGATCATGGGAGTGAATTCCGCAAAGGGAAATGGAGCACTGGCTTACAGTCTTGATTTCAAGGGCGGAACATCTATGAATGTAAAATTTGATAAAGATTACACTATTGATGAAATTGATAAAGAGATTGTTCCGGTTGTAGAAAAAGTAACCGGTGACCATAATATCCAGACACAGAAAGTATCAGGAACTAAACAGGTTATCATTAAGACAGTTACATTAAGCCTGTCTGAGCGTGAAGAAGTTAATCAGGCACTGGAAGACAGTTTTGGAGTAAAAGAATCTGATATTACAGCAGAAAACATCAGCTCAACAATCAGTAACGAGATGCGCCGGGATGCAGTAGTAGCGGTGATCATAGCAACTATTTTCATGCTGCTTTACATCTGGTTCCGTTTCAAGGATGTGCGTTTTGCAACAAGTGCAGTACTGGCACTGTTACATGATGTACTGGTTGTGCTTGCATTCTATGCGGCATCCAGAATCTCTGTAGGAACAACGTTCATTGCCTGCATGCTGACAATTGTCGGATACTCTATTAATGCGACGATCGTAATCTTCGACCGTATCCGTGAGGAACTGCCGAATAAGAAGAGAAATACAGATCTTGCAGAACTTGTAAATGGATGCATTACACAGACTCTTACAAGAAGTATCTATACATCTCTGACTACATTTATCATGGTTGCGGTACTGTTCATTATGGGTGTAAGCTCCATCCGTGAATTTGCGGCACCTCTTATGGCTGGTATCGTCTGCGGAGGATATTCATCTGTATGTATTACAGGAGCACTGTGGTATATAATGAAGACCAGAGTAAAGAAAAAAGAAGAGCCAAAGAAAAAGAAAAAATAAAGAAAAATAAAACGGCAAAAGCCGGGAAGCAGTTATACCTATTGACAGGGTGTAACTGCTTTTTTTACAATAGAGAAAGCTGAGAGAAGAAGCGTACACAAGAGGCAAAGGAGCAATAAAAAAATGGAACGATGGGTCCTGCTGAGAAAAGGAGCAGATTTTGAAAAAATAGGGAAAAAATATCAGATCAGTCCAAGACTGGCATGCCTGATACGTAACAGAAATGTCATTGGAGATGAAGAAATCAACCGGTATCTGAACGGAACGATCAACGATCTGTATGATGGAATGTTGATGAAAGATATGGACAAGACGGTAGATATTCTGAAAGAGAAGATAGAAGAAAATAAAAAAATCCGTATCATAGGAGATTATGATATCGATGGTGTCAATGCGACTTATATATTGCTGGAAGGACTGGAGCGGCTTGGAGCGGATGTAGACAGTGATATTCCGGATCGTATGCGGGATGGCTACGGGTTGAACCGGGATCTGGTTGAACGGGCATATGAAGCAGGTGTTGATACGATTGTCACCTGTGATAATGGAATTGCGGCATCTTCTGAGATTACGTACGGAAAAGAAAAAGGGATGACGGTTCTGGTAACGGATCATCATGAAGTCCCGTATGAGGAAACGGAAGATGGACGAAGCTATATACTTCCGCCTGCAGATGCAGTGATAGATCCAAAACAGGCTGACTGTATGTATCCGTTTTCCGGCCTGTGTGGTGCGGCGGTTGCATATAAGCTTATGGAAGCATTGTGGGAAAGCATGGGAAAAGATTCTTCAGATCTGGACGACTTGATCGAGAATGTAGCCATTGCAACCATCGGTGATGTGATGGATTTGGAGGAAGAAAACAGAATATTCGTAAAAGAAGGGCTTCAGATGTTAAAAAGGACATCAAACCTGGGACTGAAAGCATTGATCGAATGTACCGGAATCGAGAAGGAACATCTGAATTCTTATCATATCGGATTTGTGCTGGGACCATGTATCAATGCGAGCGGCAGACTGGATACGGCAAAGCGTGCACTGGAACTTCTGCGCGCAAAGACGAAGAAAGAAGCGGATATACTGGCAGGAGATCTGAAAGCACTCAATGACAGCAGAAAGGATATGACGGCAGATGCCGTAGAGCAGGCAAAAGAACAGGTGGAACTTTCTGCGATGAAGGAAGACCGGGTTCTGGTGATCTATCTTCCGGATTGCCACGAGAGTCTCGCGGGGATTGTAGCAGGAAGAATACGTGAAAGTTATTATAAACCAGTATTTGTCCTGACGGATGCAGAAGAAGGCGTAAAAGGTTCGGGAAGATCGATAGATGGATATCATATGTATGAAGAACTGAATAAATGCAAACATCTGCTGACTAAATTTGGCGGACACAGACTGGCAGCAGGCCTGTCTCTTGAAAAAGAAAATGTAGATACGTTAAGAGAAATGCTCAATGCAAACTGCAGACTTACAGAAGAAGATCTGAAAGAAAAAGTAACGATAGATATGGAGATGTCTTTCGCAAATGTGACAGAGAAGATGGTAGAGGAATTGTCACTTCTGGAGCCGTTCGGCAAAGGAAATACCAAGCCGGTGTTTGCTGCAAGAAATGTAAAAGTGCTAAACGGAAGAGTCCTTGGAAAAAACAGAAACGTACTGAAAATGCAGGTGCAGGATACAGCAGGAACCGTAATAGAAGCAATGCTGTTCCAAAAAGTAGAAGAGTTCTTAAAAGAGATAGAAGATGTGTATGGCACACACAGTGTGGAAATGTTTCTGCAGGGGAGACAGGCGGATATCAGACTTGCTTTGACGTATTATCCGGATATCAATGAGTATATGGGCAGAAAGACGCCGCAGATTGTAATCTCACATTACAGATTTGCAGTATGATGAAAGCTTCTTACCGTTTGCCTGGCAGGAAAATGCCGTGAATTGTTTTTTTACGCAAGCAAGAATGGGAAGATTGAAAATTGTAAAAAGTGATGATATACTTAAAGGTGTATTTTAGACAGAATGGAGAGAGTATCATGAAACCAATAGAAGAATATGTAAGAAGTATTCCGGATTTTCCAGAACCGGGAATTATATTTAGAGATGTAACCAGTATTTTACAGGATGCAGACGGGTTACATCTGGCAATTGACCTGATGCAGGAAAAATTAAAAGACGTAGATTTTGATGTGGTAGTAGGACCGGAATCCAGAGGATTCATTTTTGGTGTGACGATTGCGTACAATCTGCACAAACCATTTATCCCGATCAGAAAAGAAGGAAAACTTCCATGTGAGACAGTTTCTGTCGAATATGAATTGGAGTATGGTACTGCAACGATAGAGATGCACAAAGATGCGATCAAACCGGGGCAGAGAGTGGTTATCATTGATGACCTGATCGCAACCGGCGGAACCAATGAGGCGATGGTCAAGATGATCGAAAGCCTTGGAGGAAAAGTAGTGAAGGCAGTATTCCTTATGGAACTTGCCGGATTAAAAGGAAGAGACAGATTAGAAGGATATGATGTGGATGCTGTGATCACATATCCTGGAAAATAAAAAAGGAATCGAGGAAGGAGGCGTTAATATGTCGAACACAACAACGTATGAATCAATTGATAACCGCATTGCACCGGAAGCACTGACAGAGGATCATGCGAAGGGCTTAGAGATTGTAGACGGGCATGCTGTAAAAGCCCAGGAAGATTATGAAGATCCGAACAGATTATATGACATGTTAATTGCCCGTATCCGTAAGTATCATCCTTCCACAGATGTCTCCCTGATCGAAAAAGCATATCAGCTGGCGGTAAAAGCACATGGAAACCAGTGCAGAAAGTCAGGAGAACCATATATCGTACATCCATTATGGGTAGCGATCATTCTGGCTGATCTTGAGATGGATAAAGAGACCATTGCGGCAGGTATGCTGCATGACGTGGTAGAAGATACTGAGGTTACTGAAGAGGAGATCCGGAAAGAATTCGGAGGAGAAGTAGCACTTCTGGTAGATGGTGTTACAAAACTGGGCAGATTGTCTTATTCTTCTGACAAACTGGAGGTTCAGGCGGAAAATTTACGAAAAATGTTCCTTGCCATGGCAAAAGATATCCGTGTGATCATCATAAAACTGGCAGACCGTCTGCATAATATGCGTACGCTGCAGTTTATGACACCGGCCAAGCAGAAAGAAAAAGCAAAAGAGACGATGGATATATATGCACCGATCGCACAGCGTCTTGGTATATCAAAGATCAAGACAGAACTCGATGATCTGGCGCTCAAATATTCCCAGCCGGAAGTCTTCTATGATCTTGTAAAGCAGATCAATGCCAGAAAAACGGAGAGGGAAGAATTTGTAGAGCAGATTGTGGAGGAAGTATCCACACATATGAAAAATGCCAATATTCATGCAGATGTGAACGGACGTGTAAAACATTTCTTCAGCATCTATAAAAAGATGGTAAACCAGGACAAGACGGTAGATCAGATCTATGACCTGTTTGCCGTACGTATTATCGTAGATTCAGTAAAGGACTGTTATGCGGCACTTGGTGTGATCCATGAGATGTATACGCCGATTCCGGGGCGCTTCAAAGATTATATTGCCATGCCAAAGCCAAATATGTATCAGTCACTGCATACAACGCTGATGAGTTCCGTAGGACAGCCATTTGAGATCCAGATCCGTACACAGGAGATGCACAAGACGGCTGAGTATGGTATCGCAGCACACTGGAAATACAAAGAATCGAATGATGGCAAGAAGAGCGTGGAAGCGCAGGAAGAAGAAAAATTAAGCTGGTTAAGACAGATTCTTGAATGGCAAAGAGACATGTCTGATAACAGAGAGTTCCTGAACCTGATCAAGGGAGATCTGGATCTGTTTGCGGAAGATGTGTATTGTTTTACACCGCAGGGCGATGTAAAGAACCTTCCAAATGGTTCTACACCGATTGATTTTGCTTATGCGATCCACAGTGCAGTTGGTAATAAGATGGTTGGAGCCAGGGTAAATGGAAAACTGGTCAACATTGATTATAAGATTCAGAATGGAGACAGAATAGAGATCCTGACATCCCAGAATTCCAAAGGACCAAGCAGAGACTGGCTGAATATTGTTAAGAGTACACAGGCGAAGAACAAGATTAACCAGTGGTTCAAAAAAGAGTTCAAAGAAAGCAATATCATCCGTGGAAAAGATATGATCGCCACATACTGTAAGGCGAAAAGTATCAACCTTTCCAATATCATACAGCCGAAATACCAGGAGATTGTCCAGAAAAAATATGGATTCAAAGACTGGGATTCGGTACTGGCAGCAATCGGACATGGCGGCTTAAAAGAAGGACAGGTTGTGAACCGTCTGGCTGAAGAATACGGAAAAGACCACAAACAGGCCCTTACCGATGAAGTGGTTCTGGAACGTGTAGCTGAGGCTGCTAAGAACAAAGTACACATTGCAAAATCCAAGAGTGGCATTGTAGTGAAGGGAATCGATGATATGGCAGTCAGATTCTCCAGATGCTGTAATCCGGTACCGGGAGATGAGATCGTAGGATTTGTTACGCGCGGAAGAGGACTTTCCATTCACCGTACAGACTGCATCAACATGATCCATCTGTCGGAAGCAGAACGTGCAAGACTGATTCCGGCAGAATGGGAGACTGAAGTAACAGAAAAATCTGGCGGACAGTACCTTGCAGAGATTAAGATGTATGCCAACGACCAGCAGGGACTTCTGATGGAGATTTCCAGAATCTTTACGGAAGAAAACGTAGATGTAAAATCCATGAATGTCCGTACAAGCAAGAAAGGCACGGCAACGATCGAGATGGGATTCATCGTACATGGAAGAGAAGAACTGGAACGGATTGCCAAGAAATTACAGCAGCTGCCTGGAATTTTGGATATAGAAAGGACAACAGGTTAAAGGGATGAAAGTAGAAAAATATGTAGTAGGAATCATCGGAACCAACTGTTATCTGATCATCAACGAAGATACAAAAGAAACGGTCATGGTTGATCCGGGCGGATATCCGGCTCAGCTAAAACGAGAGATAAAAGAAAAAGGGCTGAAAGTTCAGGCGGTACTTCTGACGCATGCACATTTTGACCATATTATGGGACTGAAAGATGTTATGGAAGATTTTAAGGTTCCGGTCTATGTAGAAGAGATGGACAAAGAGATGCTGACAGATGGAAATATGAATCTTTCAGGTGGATATATGAATGGTGGATTTTTGTTTGAAGATGCAGAGACTGTGACAGACGGACAGGTGCTGGAACTTGCAGGATTCCGGTTCCGGGTGATCCATACACCGGGACATACACCGGGAGGATGCTGCTACTATGCAGAGAAAGAAGGCGTACTGTTTAGCGGGGATACATTGTTTCATGCGTCGGTAGGACGGTCTGATTTTCCTGGTGGAAGTGCATCCGATCTTGTACGTTCGGTGAGAGAAAAATTACTGATCCTGCCGGAAGAGACACATGTATATCCAGGACATATGGATGAGACAACAATCGGATATGAGAAGTTGTATAATCCGTTTATTTAGAAAAAAATTGCAGTTCTCAGGCCGGAGATTCCCGGACTGAGACTGGAAATATGTACGGATTGTAGAAAGTATTTTTAAGACACAATCCAGAGTACATGAAAGAATGGAGAAAAAGAATGATTCAGATTATATGTAAGAGTGAATCTTATACTTATAATGCGTATCATATATTAAAGGCTTTTTATCCGTCGCAGGATGTATCCTGTCAGACGGACGAAAAAGCCTCTAATTATGTAACGGTACGATTGCCGGATGAACAGGAGATTATTGTAGATTCTGAAAATGTTACAGAGGAAAAGCGACAGATAGATCTGTATCTGTATGATCAGTTAGAAAAGGTTACAGGTGAAAAGCTGGCATGGGGCGTATTGACGGGAGTTCGTCCGACTAAGCTTGCCATGCAGAAGCTGGAAGCAGGATGGAAAAAAGAAGATTATATTACCTGGGCATGGGAAAGTGCCAGGGTGGGAAGAGAAAAAGCAGATCTTGCCTGGGAAATTGCCAGAAGAGAACAGTCGATTTTAAAAGAACTGGATTATGAAGAAGGGTATAGTCTCTATATAGGAATTCCATTCTGTCCATCGGTATGTTCTTATTGTTCATTCAGTTCAGGACCGCTGGACCGGTGGAAGGGGCAGGTAGATGCTTATCTGGACGCGCTTTTAAAAGAACTGGAATTCATAGCAGAGCACTCAAAAGATAAGAAACTGAATACGATCTATATCGGCGGAGGCACTCCGACGACACTGACGGCTCAACAGTTAGAACGTCTGATGAGCTGGGTTGACGAAAAGTTTTCACGGGAATATCTGCTGGAGTATACGGTAGAAGCCGGAAGACCGGACAGTATTACAGAAGAAAAATTAAGAGCCTTACAGAAACATCAGATCACAAGAATTTCCATTAATCCACAGAGCATGCAGCAGAAGACGCTGGATACAATTGGAAGAAAGCATACGGTAGAGCAGATAAAAGATGCATATGCACTTGCAAGAAAAGTTGGATTCGATAATATTAATATGGATATCATAGCGGGACTTCCGGGAGAAGAGCTTTCTGATATGGAAGATACATTAAAGCAGATCAAGGAGATGGGGCCAGACAGTCTGACGGTACATTCTCTGGCAATCAAGCGGGCTGCAAAGATGGAGATGGAAGATCTGAACCGGGATACGGATACTACACATAAGATATTATCCGGTATGATCGAAAAGGCAGCAGAGACTGCAGAAGAGATGGATCTATATCCATATTATCTGTACAGACAGAAGAATATTGCGGGTAATTTTGAAAATGTTGGCTATGCAAAGGTTGACAAAGCCGGAATATACAATATACTTATTATGGAAGAAAAACAATCCATTATTGCTGCAGGGGCAGGAGCGTCGACGAAGATCGTATTAAAAAATCCGATCCCTATGCCGGGCAGTAAAAAGAAGAAGATGACACGTCTGATCCGTCAGGAGAATGTAAAAGCAGTAGACGCTTACATCAGCCGGATCGACGAAATGATAGAACGCAAAGGAGAATGGTTATGGCATTAAAGAAAAAACCGGTTACCGGTATGAAAGACATGCTCCCACGTGAGATGGAGATTCGTGACTATCTGATTGGTCTGATTAAAGAGACGTATAAAACATACGGATTCTGTTCCATCGAGACACCATGTGTGGAACATATCGAAAACCTGTGCAGTAAGCAGGGTGGAGACAACGAGAAGCTGATCTTCAAAATCTTAAAAAGAGGAGAGAAGCTGAAAATCGCAGAAGCAAAAGAGGAAAATGATCTGGTAGACGGAGGACTTCGTTATGACCTTACCGTACCACTTGCCAGATATTATGCAAACCATTCGAATGAATTGCCAGCACCTTTTAAGGCGCTGCAGATTGGAAACGTATGGAGAGCTGACCGTCCGCAAAAAGGACGTTTCCGTCAGTTTATGCAGTGTGATATTGATATTTTAGGAGAACCGGGCAATCTTGCAGAGATCGAACTGATCCTTGCAACAACTGCGATGCTTGGAAAGTTAAGTTTTAAAAACTTTACGGTATGTATCAACGATCGTAATATTCTGAAAGCAATGGCTGCTTATAGTGGTTTCCGCAAGGAAGACTACGATGAAGTATTCATCATTCTGGATAAGATGGATAAGATCGGTGCTGAAGGTGTTGCAAAAGAATTAGAAGAGATGGACTATGCAAAAGAAAATGTAGAGACATATCTTCAGCTGTTCGAAGATGTGGCACCGGATGTAACAGGTATCCGTTTCCTGAAGGAGAAACTTGGTGATTGTTTAAGCGAAGAGACTGCAGACAGCATGGAGATGATCATTTCCAGTGTTGAGACAGCAAAAGAGTGTGAATTCAACATCAAGTTCGATCCAACACTCGTAAGGGGACAGTCATATTATACAGGAACAATCTTTGAAGTAACAATGGATGACTTTGGCGGATCGGTAGCCGGAGGCGGACGTTATGATAAGATGATCGGCAAATTTACCGGACAGGATACACCGGCATGCGGATTCTCGATCGGATTTGAAAGAATCGTAATGCTGCTTCTGGAAAATGGATATGAAGTACCGACTGTAAAAGAAAAGAAAGCATATCTGTTAGAAAAGAAGATGACAAAAGAAGGACTTTTAAAAGTTATGTCACTTGCAAAAGAAGACAGAATGGCTGGAAAACAGGTTCTGATCGTCAATATGAAGAAGAACAAGAAGTTCCAGAAAGAACAGCTGACAGAAGACGGTTATACAGAGATCGTAGACTGTTATGCAGATTCTGTGGAAAATCTGTAAAAAGCAGATGAGCACAGGCTGTCTGAAATTATCACAAGGCAGTATATTTAATGTAAAAATCCACATCCTTGTCTGCCGGAGCAGTTTTGCACCGGCAGGATGTAAAAGGAGAGGTTATATAAAGGAGATAAAAGAACATGGCAGAATCAATGAAAGGGTTAAAGAGAACCCACAGATGTGCAGAATTATCTGCAGCCAATGTTGGGGAAAAAGTAACCATCATGGGCTGGGTACAGAAAAACCGTAATAAGGGTGGTCTTGTATTCGTAGATGTCAGAGACCGTTCTGGTATTATCCAGGTTGTATTTGAAGAAGGAAAATGCGAAGCAGCACTGATTGAAAAAGCAGCAAAACTTCGTGCAGAATATGTAGTGGCGATTGTTGGAACTGTTGCAAAACGTTCCGGTGCAGTCAATGATCATCTGGCAACAGGTGAGATTGAAGTGATTCCGGAAGAACTGCGTATTCTTTCTGAATCAGAGACACCTCCGTTCCATATTGAAGAAAACTCTAAGACAAAAGAAGAAGTACGTTTGAAATACAGATATCTGGATCTTAGAAGACCGGATCTGCAGCGTAATCTGATGATGAGAAGTAAAGTAGCGACTCTGACACGTCAGTTCCTTGCAGAGGAAGGATTCCTTGAGATTGAGACACCGGTACTGATCAAGAGCACACCGGAAGGAGCAAGAGATTACCTGGTTCCTAGCCGTATCCAGCAGGGACAGTTCTATGCACTTCCACAGTCACCACAGTTATTCAAACAGTTACTGATGTGTTCCGGATACGACAGATATTTCCAGATTGCAAAATGTTTCCGTGATGAAGACCTTCGTGCAGACCGTCAGCCGGAATTTACACAGATCGATATGGAATTATCTTTCGTAGACGTAGATGATGTCATTGAAGTAAATGAAAGACTGCTTGCCAAATTATTCAAAGAAGTACTGGGTGTAGAAGTATCGCTTCCAATCCAGAGAATGACATGGCAGGAAGCGATGGATCGTTTCGGATCTGATAAGCCGGATATCCGCTTTGGTATGGAACTTACAAATGTTACAGATGTTGTAAAAGGTTGTGAATTTGTAGTATTTAAAAATGCAATTGAAAATGGTGGAACAGTTCGTGGTATCAACGCCAAAGGACAGGGCGGCATGGCACGTAAGAAGATTGATAAACTGGTTGACTTTGCAAAAGATTACGGCGCAAAGGGACTTGCATATATCGCAATCCATGAAGATGGAACAGTAAAATCATCATTTGCCAAATTCATGACAGATGATGAGATGAAAGCACTGATCGAAGCTATGGGTGGAGAGAACGGCGACCTGTTATTATTTGCAGCAGATAAGAACAAAGTTGTATGGGATACACTTGGAGCGCTTCGTCTGGAGCTTGCCCGTCAGATGGAACTTCTGGATAAGAATGAATACAAGTTCCTGTGGGTAACAGAATTCCCACTTCTTGAGTGGAGTGAAGAGCAGAACCGTTATACAGCAATGCATCATCCATTTACAATGCCGATGGAAGAAGACCTTCAGTACATCGACAGTGATCCGGGAAGAGTTCGTGCAAAAGCATACGATATCGTCTTAAATGGTAATGAGATCGGCGGCGGAAGCGTCAGAATCTTCGATCAGGATATTCAGAGCAAGATGTTTGAAGTTCTAGGATTCACAGAGGAACAGGCACAGGAGCAGTTCGGATTCCTCCTGACAGCATTCAAGTATGGAGTACCACCACACGCAGGACTTGCTTATGGTCTGGACCGTCTGGTTATGCTGATGGCAAAACAGGACAGCATCCGTGACGTAATAGCATTCCCGAAGGTAAAAGATGCATCAGATCTTATGACAGAAGCTCCGGGACATGTAGATGCAAAACAGCTGGAAGAACTCGGAATTGCAGTCGTAGCAAAAGAAGAGAAAAAAGCAGAAGACGCAGAATAAATCAGAGCATATTTGATAGAATTTTCTGGAAGAAATTCTTGAAGATTTGAGCTGATACAAAGAAGACCGTTTTATAGATATGAAAATTTCTCTGTAATGATAAGATGCCGGAAAAACAGAAAAAGATTTTCCGGTATCTTATAAAAATTGTCGGAGTTTTCAAATTAAAAGAAAAATTCAAAAAACTTAAAAAAAGCAGTTGACAATCTGATAGACATGCGTTATACTAAATATCGTTCTGATGAACACAAAACAATAAAATACATTTGATGTGCGATAGTAGTACAGTTGGTAGTACGCCACCTTGCCAAGGTGGAGGTCGCGGGTTCGAGTCCCGTCTGTCGCTCTGAAAAAGGCGTTGCAAGTAGTTGCTATGCGATAGTAGTACAGTTGGTAGTACGCCACCTTGCCAAGGTGGAGGTCGCGGGTTCGAGTCCCGTCTGTCGCTCTTGAAAAAACTGTTTGCAACGCTTTTTTCTCTGTATACCAAAGTATGCAAGAAAAGTTGCCAGTAACAAGTTTTCTGTATTATTTTGCGAGCATAATAGAATGCGATTGAAATCATGTGTAACACTGTGCTATACTAAAGTCTGAATAGAATCGATAAGACAAAAGAGAGTGAAACAGACGAAAAGCGAGGATGTGAAAAGATGAAGCAGGAAAGAATAGTAAAAGCAGGACTTCTGGGACTTGGAACTGTAGGAAGCGGAGTATATAAACTGGTAGAGCGCCAGAAAGATGAGATGGCATTAAAAGCAGGAGCAGGTCTTGAGATCAGCAAAATTCTGGTACATAACATAAGCAAGAAAAGAGATGGCGTAGATGCCAGTCTTTTAACGGATAAGTGGGAAGATATTATCACTGATGACGAGATAGAGATCGTGATTGAGGTTATGGGTGGCATTGAACCGGCAAGAACCATGATTCTGGAAGCATTACATGCAGGAAAGAATGTTGTAACAGCCAATAAAGACCTGGTAGCAACACATGGTCATGAACTTCTTGAGGCGGCAGAAGAAAGTGGCGTGGATTTTCTGTTTGAAGCAGCTGTTGCAGGTGCGATTCCGATTATCCGCCCGCTGAAGCAGTGTCTGGCAGCAAATGAGATCAGTGAAGTGATTGGTATTGTGAATGGTACTACGAACTTCATTCTGACCAAGATGATAGAAGAGGGAATGGATTTTGATGATGCACTTGCACTGGCAACAGAACTTGGCTATGCAGAGGCAGATCCTACAGCAGACATCGAAGGTCTGGATGCCGGACGTAAGGTGGCAATTATGGCATCCATTGCATTCCATTCAAGAGTTACATTTGCAGATGTATATACAGAAGGAATTACAAAGATTACAGCGAAAGATGTACAGTATGCAGAAGAATTCGGCGATGTGATCAAGCTGCTTGGTGTTGCACATAATACAGAAGACGGTATTGAAGTAGCTGTGCATCCGATGATGATCCCGAAGGAGCATCCGCTGGCATCTGTCAGAGATTCTTTTAATGCAGTATTTGTACGTTCTGATGCTGCAGACGATACGATGTTCTACGGAAGAGGAGCAGGAGAACTTCCGACAGCAAGTGCGGTTATGGGCGATGTGATCGATGTGATCAGAGATATTCAGTATCACTGTACGGGAAGAATCAGTTGTACATGCTATCGTAATACACCGGTTAAAGACTTCAAAGAAGTAAAGAATAAATTCTATATCCGTATGGTGGTAGATAATAAGCCGGGAGTTCTGGCGGCAATTGCGAGCGTGTTTGGTGTACATAAAGTAAGTATTTCAAGAGTGATCCAGAAAATTCAGGATAAAGAAACTGCGGAACTGGTTATCGTAACAGAAGCAGTAAAAGAAAAACATCTGGAAGATGCACTGGAGCATCTGACGGATATGGATACGACAAGAGAAATCGGAACGGTGATCCGCGAATATTAAGTGGAAGCTAATAGCTAAAATAATAGAAACAGGCTGAGACGGAGAATGCAAAGATCTCCGTCTTTTGTTGACATGAGTCCTGAAAACTGTGGATAGCAAAAAAGTGATGATATGGATGAATAAGAAGTAAAAAATACGAATACATGGAGTGAATGACATGAAAGAAGAACAAAAACAACAGAATCCGCTTGCTGTAGAAAAAGAAGGAAAATTAATTGCCAAATTTGCAATTCCGGCGATTATCAGTATGCTGGTAAGTTCACTTTATAACATTGTGGATCAGATATTCATCGGGCAGGGCGTTGGTCTGTTGGGAAATGCCGCTACTAATATCGCATTTCCGATATCAATTATCTGTACAGCAACGGCACTCCTTCTGGGAATCGGAAGTGCTTCGAACTTTAATCTATGTTCGGGAGCAGGTGAACAAAAAGAAGCAAGCGGGATTGCCGGAACGGGACTTTCTATGCTGGTGATCTGTGGTGTGATCATATCTGTGGTGACATTGATATTTTTGAATCCGTTGCTGCATCTGTTCGGGGTAACGGCAAAGATCCTTCCATATGCACAGGATTATACGGGGATTACGGCATTTGGTATTCCATTTCTGATTCTGACTACAGGAGGAAACCATCTGATCCGTGCGGACAGAAGTCCGACATATTCGATGACCTGTATGCTGACCGGTGCGATTATCAATACCATTCTGGATCCGCTTTTTATTTTTGGATTTCACTGGGGAATTAAGGGTGCTGCATGGGCAACGGTAATTGGACAGATTGTATCAGGAATTATGGTAATTGTGTATTTTATGCGCTTTCGTAAGATGGAACTGGACGCCTCTATGCTTCGCCCGCAATTACATTTGCTGAAAAAAATCTTTTCACTTGGAATGGCGTCGTGTATCAATCAGATTGCGATGGCTGTGGTTCAGATTACAATGAATAACACGCTGCGTTATTATGGAGCGGCTTCTGTATATGGAACAGATATTCCTCTTGCATGTGTCGGAGTCATATCCAAGGTCAATATGGTTTTTATGGCAATTGCCATCGGTATATCACAGGGCTGTCAGCCGATATGGGGATTTAATTATGGTGCAGGGGCGTACGACAGAGTAAAGAGAACATACTGGAAGGCGTTTAAGATAGCGGTAACGGTTGGCGTTATATTTTTCTTGTGCTTCCAGCTTTTCCCGGATCAGCTGGTTAGTATTTTCGGAACGGGAAGCAAAGAATATTATCAGTTTGCGGCGAGATATTTCCGTATATTTATGTTTATGACATTTGCAAATGGAATCCAGCCGATGTCATCTGGATTCTTTACTTCGATTGGAAGAGCAAAGCTTGGAATTGTAGTATCGCTGACAAGGCAGGTTATCTTCTTACTGCCGTTGATTCTGATCTTCCCGAAGTTCATGGGCATTGATGGAGTAATGTATGCAGGACCGATTGCGGATGCGGCGGCAGCAATCGTAGCGATCGGATTCGCATTAAAAGAACTTGATAAAATGAATTCAGGGAACAAAAGGCAGAACATTGCATAGCAGGTCGGAATATGCTAGAATAAATAGAATTATGGAATGGGAGAATAAAGAAGATGAAAGAGCGCTTACCCATTGGATTTGTAGTAAAGCAGATCAATAATATCTATGAAAAGGAGTTCAATAACCAGCTTCGGGGGCTTGGAATTACAGCTTCTCAGGCGGCAGTTCTGGATTACCTTTTTAACAGCAGTAAAGAAGCTGTGAATCAGAAAGATATTGAAAAAGCACTGAGTCTTAAAAATCCGACGGTAACGGGGATTTTAAAAAGACTGGACGAAAAAGGATTTGTCCTGTCGGTGCCAAGTACAAAAGATAAAAGATGTAAAAATATTTATCCTACAGAGAAGGCGTATGATATCCAGCGGAAGATGGAAAACTACCGCAGGAAGATCGATAAAAAGCTGACGGTAGGAATGACGAAAAAAGAAGTAGATGCATTGGAAAAGATGCTGGCAAGGGTATTATATAATGTCAGTGATCCATAAAAAGAGAACAAGAACAGGAGATTGAGAAGATGAGTTATGCAGATAAAGTATTCATTGATATGTGCCGGGATATCATTGATAACGGAACAGATACGAGAGGGGAAAAAGTAAGACCGGTGTGGGAAGATGGAACTCCGGCTTATACGATCAAAAAGTTTGGGGTTGTGAACCGGTATGATCTTTCAAAAGAATTCCCTGCACTGACGCTTAGAAGAACAGCAATTAAGAGTTGTACCGATGAGCTTTTGTGGATCTGGCAGCAGAAATCTAATAACATCAATGATCTGCACAGTCATATCTGGGATAGTTGGGCAGATGAAGATGGTTCGATCGGTAAAGCCTATGGTTATCAGCTGGGGATCAAACATCAGTACAAAGAAGGAATGTTTGACCAGGTAGACCGTGTAATCTATGACCTGAAGAATAATCCATACAGCAGACGTATTATGACAAATATTTATGTACATGAAGACCTGCATGAGATGAACCTGTATCCATGTGCATATAGTATGACCTTCAATGTGACAAAGAAACCAGGACATGAGAAGCTTACATTGAACGGAATACTGAATCAGAGATCCAATGATGTTCTTGCGGCAAATAACTGGAATGTATGCCAGTATGCAGTGCTGATCCATATGCTGGCGCAGGTATGTGATATGGAGGTTGGAGAGTTCGTACATGTGATCGCCGATGCACATATCTATGACAGACATGTGCCGATGATTGAAGAACTGATCAGCAGGGAACCGCTGCCGGCACCAAAGTTCTGGCTGAACCCGGAGATTAAAGATTTCTATCAGTTTACGAGAGATGATGTAAAACTGATTGATTACCAGACACATGAGCAGATCAAAAATATTCCGGTAGCAGTATAAGAAGAAAATAGCGGAATTTAGATGATATTTTTCGGAAATGTTTCAGAAAATGAGTAAAGTACATGAAAAAATAAAAGGAGATGCAGGGAATGAATTTAATCGTTGCAGTAGATTCTAATTGGGCAATTGGAAAAGAAAATAAATTATTAGTAAGTATCCCACAGGATATGAAATTCTTCAGAGAGACAACAAAAGGAAGAGTCGTGGCTATGGGGCGTAAGACGCTGGAGAGCTTCCCTGGAGGGCAGCCTTTGAAAAACAGAGTAAATATTGTGCTGACTTCGGATAAGAATTATAAGGTGAAAGATGCCGTTGTTGTACACACGGTAGAAGATATGGTAAAAGAATTAGAAAAGTATGATTCGGAGGATATCTTTGTGATCGGCGGAGAAAGCATTTACCGTCAGCTGCTTCCTTATTGTACCAAAGCCTATATTACAAAGATTGATCATGCATATGATGCAGATACATATTTCCCGAATCTTGATGAAGATCCGGACTGGCAGATGACAAAGATCAGCGATGAACAGACCTACTTTGATCTGGAATATGTATTCACGATCTATGAGAGGAGAAAATAATCATACATGAAGATATTAAGTATCACAGCGCAGAAACCATCCAGTACCGGAAGCGGGGTTTATCTGACGGAAGTGGTGAAAGCACTGAAAGAGCAGGGGCATGTGCAGGCTGTGATGGCGGGAGTCACACGAGAGGATAATGTAGAACTGCCGGAAGGCGTTACATTATATCCGGTGTATTTTGAATCGGAAGAGCTTCCTTATCCGGTGGTTGGAATGTCGGATGAGATGCCGTATAAAAGTACACGGTATATGGATATGACGGAAGAGATGACAAAGCAGTTTAAAACAGCATTTTTAAAAGTACTGGATCAGGCAGTAGAAAAGGAAGATCCGGATCTTATTCTGTGTCATCATCTGTATTATCTGACGGCACTTGTAAGAGAGCGTTACCCGGAGAAAAAAGTATATGGCTTCTGTCATAATACGGATTTAAGACAGATGGAAAATACAGCGTTTCAAAGGGAGTTTATCAGAAGTCAGATACCGGCACTGGATCGCATCTTTGCACTTCAGAAGATGCAAAAAGATGTAATCCAGAAGACATACCAGATGTCAGATGAACATATCCAGATCATTGGAACCGGATATAACAGTCACATATTCTATCGCGAAGGGGAAAAAGCAAGCCGGTGCGATCAGATCAAGAGAATGATCTTTGCGGGAAAGATCACACAGAAAAAAGGGGTCAAAAGTTTTCTGCGGGCATTAAATCTTCTGGACTATGATAAGGATCATCTGAAGATTACGCTGGCAGGCGGAGCAGGCAATGAAAAGGAATACCGTGAGATTGTAGAACTGGCAGAACAGTGCAGGTATAAAGTGGAATTTGCCGGATGTGTTTCCCAGATACGGCTGGCACAGCTTTATAATGAAAGTGACATCTTTGTGCTTCCATCAATGTTCGAGGGACTGCCGCTTACTGTAATCGAAAGCCTTGCATGTGCGGACCGTGTAGTTATGACAGAACTGCCGGGCGTAAAAGAGTGGCTTGATGAGACAGTTCCGGGAGCGGACATCAGATATGTGAAGCTTCCGCGTATGAGAGGTGCTGACGAGCCCGTAGAGGAAGATCTGCCGGCATTTGAAGAAAGACTTGCAAAGGCTCTTTGTGAAGCGTTAGAAGAGAAGATACAGAGTATAAGCGATGTGAACAATATATCCTGGGAAAGGATAGCGGAAGAAGTCATCCGGTAAGAGATTATAATATCGGAAAAATTTCAGGTGATGGTCGTATGGATCGTTCATTCTGGAGAGTAAGAAGTATATTGTAATTTTAATCATATATAGAAGAGTACATAAGAAAAGGAACATCCGTCATGTGATGTTCCTTTTTGGTATCTTATTTAGATTGTGTTTTATTTAGATTGTACCTTATCTAGATTGTATCGTTTCTTCTTACATATCCTGGACGATCTTCGGTAGCTGTAAGCTCTTTGACATGTGTGATCTTCGCATGCTTGTCAATTACCTGATTTTCAAGGTGTACATTTTCACCAATGTAAGCATCGGAAAGAATCACACAGTTCTTGATGACAGCCCCTTTCTTAATGATACATCCACGACCAACAACAGAGTGTTCCAGAGAACCTTCGATCAGACATCCGTTTGATACAACAGAGTTCTTGGCAGTACCTGTCTCGAAATACTGTGTAGGGCAGGAATCGTTAGTTCTTGTGTAGATCGGCCAGTCAGGGTCGAACAGATTCTGAGCAGTTTTGATATCTGTTAGAGACAGGTTTGAATCATAATAGCTTTTGAAATCTGAAATAGCTGCAAAGTAACCTCTATGAGAGACGCCACGGATATCAAGCTCGCCACATGAAGCATTTACAATATCCAGTAATGTATATACAGAAGAAGTCTTTCTTGCTTTGTGGATCAGTTCGATGAACAGATCTTTCTTCATAACATATGTATCCATGAAGATATTCTTATTTTTTGCATTTCCAAGATTTTGTTCCAGAGAAAGGACACCTTTCTGTTTGTTCAGGTTCAGTGCATAGCAGTTCAGGAAATACTCTTTTGCTGTATCAACAGAATGATATAACAAAGTGATATCAGCACCAGACTCGATGTGGTCGTTTAACAGTTTTCTGTAGTTCTGTGTATAGACCATATAACTAGGTGCGATTACTACATATTCAGCCAGCTCCTGCTCGATGGACTCGAGGTTTTCGATATAAGAAGCAATATCATTATTGTACAGACTCATATTCATACCAAGTCCGGAGTAGAGAATCTGAAGATTGCCACTCTTTGAATTGATATTGAAATGACGTCCTGTTCCAAGATGAGCAGTCAGAGACTGAGGTTTTCTGCGGATATAAACCTGGATATGATCGATTCCGCTGTTGCTCATATTTGAAATAGGGAAATCAATAACACGGTAACGTCCAAGGAAGGAGAATGCACCTACCGGACGATATTCCTGCATGCCTTCTACTGCGATATGATTTCCGGCAAAGTTTACGATTCCAAATGCTTTAGCCATTTTATTCTACCCCCTTTACACGTTTGGAAACGAGTTCGATATGCTCGCTCTTTGCGTCGCCGACAACAGCTCCTGCACCGATTTTTACATTATCTGCAACCAGCGCACGTGTAACGACAGCATTTTCTTCTACAACAACACCTGGCATCAGGACACTGTCGATGATCTTAGCACCTTTTCTGACTTTTGCACCGGTAAAGAGAACGGAGTTTGTGATCTCACCCTCGATCACACATCCCTGATTGACAAATGCGTGGTTGATCTCAGCATCTGGTCCGATATACTGAGGAAGAGTAGCAGCATCTTCTGTGTAAATCTTCCATGTAGGATCATTGAGGTCAAGTTCGTTGTTCTTGCTTAACAGATCCATATTAGCTTCCCACAGGGAATCAATTGTTCCAACGTCTTTCCAGTATCCTTTGAACTTGTAAGCGAATAATTTCTTATCGTCATTCAGAAGGGCAGGAATAATATCCTTTCCAAAATCATGGTTAGAATCAGGATCCTTCATATCAGCTACTAATTTCTTGCGAAGCAGCTTCCAGTTAAAGATATAGATACCCATAGAAGCAAGATTGCTCTTTGGATGTTCTGGTTTTTCTTCAAATTCTACGATACGGCCTTCTTCGTTTGTATTCATGATACCGAAACGGCTTGCTTCTTTCATAGGTACTTCAATAACGGCGATTGTAGCATCTGCTCCGTTGTCTTTATGTGCCTGAAGCATTTCGTCATAGTTCATTTTATAGATATGATCTCCGGAAAGTACGAGAAGATACTCCGGTGAGTATGTATCGATGAAGTCGATATTCTGTGAAATTGCATCTGCAGTTCCTCTGTATACATCGAGGTTAGCGTCAGCCTTTTCACGTGGTGGAAGTACAAATACTCCACTGTCCTTTGCATCCAGACCCCAACGTCTGCCGGCAGCAACATAGCTGTTCAGCAGGATGGATTCGTACTGGGTTAATACTCCTACAACATTCACACCGCTGTTTGCACAGTTGCTTAGTGGAAAATCGATAATGCGGTATTTTCCACCATAAGAAACAGCTGGTTTTGCAACTTTATTTGTCAGTTCGTGAAGACGTGAGCCTCTACCACCGGCTAATATCATCGCTAACATATTATTTTGTTTCATGACATATCCTCCTTATTGCTTATGAATATATTGTATAATTTTTTGCGAAAAATTACCACATATTTGTTAAAAAAATAAAAAAAAATACTAAAATTTTGCATCATAAGTGAATCAATAAAAGGGAGAATATGGAAAATTCTGACAAAATATGTTTTAGAATGTCTGATAAAAAATAATAATTTTGAAAATAGTTGACAATAGGTAAGAATGTCACATATAATATTTTATAAATATTCAGTAAAAGCTGTGACAGGGAGGAGTACATAAGTGCCCGAAGCAAAGAGAGAAGATGGACGGTGCGAATCTTCATGAAGGATTTATGGAAGTAGCCCCCGAGCTGTGAACCGAAAAGGCAGAAAGCATGAACGTTAATAAGTATAAATAGTCGGATCATAAAAGAAAGCCTGAGTAGACTTCAACGCATTCCCAGCGTTATCGGGGAGGCAGTATTAGGAGCATTTTTATAATGAAAAAGGATTCCAGTACTGGATGGAGAGCAGAAAATTATTTTCTGAATTTAGGTGGTAACACGGATGCAAAATTCGCCCTAGGCTGTTAAGCTTAGGGTTTTTCTTTTGCTGTGAAGGTGTTCTCAAGAATCTGTCCGCAGCAGGTTCTTACAGGAAGAAGGCAGATCCGCCAGTCTTAAGGAGGTAGGAATATGAAGAAGATCAGTGGAAATAAATTATTGGTAAAGGCACTGAGAGAAGAAGAAGTGGATACAATCTTTGGTTATCCGGGAGCATGTACGATTGATATCAGTGACGAACTTTATAAACAGGACTACACAAAGGTAATTCTTCCAAGACAGGAAGTAGCACTGGTGCACGAAGCAGATGCATATGCACGTTCAACCGGAAAAGTTGGAGTATGTCTGGTTACAAGTGGACCGGGAGCAACAAATCTGGTGACAGGACTTGCAACTGCATATTATGATAGTGTGCCTTTGGTATGCTTTACTGGACAGGTGTCAAGACATTTAATAGGTAATGATGCATTCCAGGAAGTTGATATCGTGGGAATTACAAGAAGCATTACAAAGTATGGAGTAACCGTCAGAAACAGAGAAGATCTGGGACGCATTTTAAAAGAAGCATTCTATATTGCGAGAAGCGGAAGACCAGGACCGGTGCTGATCGACCTTCCTAAAGATGTCATGGGAGAACTTGGAAGTGCAGAATATCCGGAGACTGTAAATATCCGCGGATATAAGCCGAATACACATGTGCACGTAGGACAGTTAAAGCGTGCGATCAAGATGCTTTCCAAGGCGAAAAAACCATTATTCCTTGCCGGAGGCGGAATCAATATCGCACATGCGAATGAAGAGTTTACAAAATTAGTAGATATGACGAATGTTCCGGTTGTAACGACCGTTATGGGACGCGGAGCGATTCCGACCACTCATCCGTTATATATCGGTAATCTTGGAATGCATGGTGCGTATGCCTGTAACATGGCGGTAAATGAATGTGATCTGTTATTCTCCATCGGAACCAGATTCAACGACAGAATTACTGGAAAATTACATTCATTTGCACCAAATGCACAGATTGTACATATTGATATTGATACAGCGGCAATCTCCAAAAATGTACAGGTAGATGTACCGATTGTAGCAGATGCAAAAGAAGCAATTACAAAAATGCTGGAGTATGTAGATAAATGTGAGACAAAGAGCTGGCTTAAGACTATTAACGGATGGAAAGAAGAGCATCCTCTTATGATGAAGAAAAAGCCGATCATGACACCGCAGGATGTCATCGAAACAATCAACCGTATCTTTGATGAGGCGATTATTGTAACGGACGTAGGACAGCATCAGATGTTCACGGCACAGTTTATTGAGATCACAGAAAAGAAGAAGCTTCTGATGTCCGGTGGACTTGGAACGATGGGATATGGACTTCCGGGAGCAATCGGAGCGAAAATCGGTAATCCGGACACACCGGTTATCTCAATATCCGGTGACGGCGGATTCCAGATGAACAGCCAGGAGATCGCGACAGCGGTACTAGAGGAGCTTCCGATCATCAGCTGTATTTTCAATAATAATAATCTCGGAATGGTACGTCAGTGGCAGAAATTATTCTATGGAAAGCGTTATTCCATGACATGCCTGCGCTCGGGAGCAGCGTGCAGAGGAAAATGCGGTGAAGTAGAATGTCCGACATATACACCGGACTTTATGAAACTTGCTGACAGCTATGGAGCAAAAGGTATTCATATTACCAAGACAGAAGAGATCGAACCGGCTTTCAGAGAAGCAATGAAGAGTAAAAAGACACCGTATATTCTGGAGTTTGATATTGATCCGGAGGATCTGGTATATCCGATGGTAAAACCTGGCGGAACACTGGAAGAGCTGATCATGGATTGTTAGATAAGAGAGCAAAGAAGGAGAAAACTATGAATAATAATGGTATGAAAAAACGTTGGATTTCATTATATGTAGAGAACCAGGTGGGAGTTCTTTCAAAGATTTCCGGTCTGTTCTCTGGTAAATCTTATAACCTGGACAGTCTGACTGTAGGAACAACGGAAGATCCGACAGTGTCCAGAATGACGATCGCGACAGTCAGCGATGATGAGACATTCGAGCAGATTAAAAAGCAGCTGAACCGTCTTGTGGAAGTAATTAAAGTCATTGATTTTACAGATGTGTTTGTGCGTATGAAGGAAATCCTGTATGTAAAAGTACGAAAATGCAGCAAGGACGATAAAGTAGAATGCTTCCAGATCGCAGAGACGTTCAAAGCCAAAGTGATTGATTACGGAAAAGACAGTGTCCTGATGGAATTTGTACAGACTGCAACCAAAAATGACGCGGTTATAAAGCTTATGAAAGAAGAATTTGAAAGTATCGAAGTTGTGCGCGGCGGAAGTGTCGGCATTGAATCTATCAGCATGATGGAAAGATAAGACTGCCTCTGTATTAGATTCATATATAAAAATATAGAATAATATGCAAAAAATAAATGCATAATAAAAAAACAGAGCGCACTCTTGAATTTTAAAAATAGTAGTATTATAATAAGACAAGATGATAAATCAAACAGTTGTTAAAAGGACGGAGGAGTCACAATGGAGAAGAAAAATATTGACTGGTCAAACATTGGATTTGGCTATATGAAGACAGACAAAAGATATGTGTCCAATTTTAAGAATGGAGCATGGGATGAAGGTACACTTACCTCCGATGACAAGATCACAATTAGCGAATGTGCAGGCGTACTTCAGTATGCACAGACATGTTTTGAGGGAATGAAAGCGTATACCACAGAAGATGGTCATATCGTAACATTCCGCCCGGACCTGAATGCAGCAAGAATGGCAGACTCAGCAGCAAGACTTGAGATGCCTGTATTCCCGGAAGATAGATTTGTAGATGCGATCAAACAGGTAGTAAAAGCAAATGCAGCTTACGTACCACCATACGGATCAGGAGCTACATTATATGTAAGACCATATATGTTCGGTTCAAGTGCGGTTATCGGTGTGAAACCGGCAGAGGAGTATCAGTTCCGTGTATTTGCTACACCAGTTGGACCATACTTCAAAGGCGGCGCTAAGCCAATTACAATTAAGGTATCAGATTTTGACCGTGCAGCACCGCATGGAACAGGTCATGTAAAAGCAGGACTGAACTATGCAATGAGTCTTCACGCAATTGTAACAGCTCATCAGGAAGGATACGATGAGAATATGTATCTTGATGCAGCAACAAGAACAAAAGTAGAAGAGACAGGTGGAGCTAACTTTATCTTCGTAACAAAAGATAACAAAGTCGTAACACCAAAATCATCTACAATCCTTCCATCTATCACAAGACGTTCTCTGATGTACGTTGCAGAGCATTATCTTGGACTGGAAGTAGAAGAAAGAGAAGTATACTTAGATGAACTTGGCGATTTCGCAGAATGTGGTCTTTGCGGTACAGCAGCAGTTATCTCTCCGGTAGGAAAGATCGTTGATCATGGTAAAGAAATCTGCTTCCCAAGCGGAATGGAAGAGATGGGACCTGTTACAAAGAAACTGTATGAGACATTAACAGGAATCCAGATGGGACACAT
>NZ_CAKRAH010000015.1 GCF_934294775.1 uncultured Dorea sp. | reverse complement strand
TCCCTTTCGTCCTTAGGAAAGTCGGACTGCCTTAGAACTTCTGCATCGTGACATCTAGCAGCAAATAGGATACCAGCACTTTCTCATGGACCGGGATGCCACAATGAAACAGTGTATTAAACAGCAACTACATTTCCTTCAAGATCCTTCCAGACAAACTCCCCATTTTCCAAAATCATATATCCATGTGCAGATCCTTCCTTAGGAATAGACACAGATCCCGGATTCATATAGATAAAGTCTCCCATATCCTCATTTGCCGGAATATGCGTATGTCCATTCAGAAGAATGTCGCCTTTTTTGAGCATTGGCGGATTCTTCGGATTGTGATGGTGGCCGTGGGAAGCGAAGATGGTGCGTTCGTCGATTTCAAGGAAGCAGTAGTCAGCAAGAATCGGGAATTCGAGAACCATCTGGTCCACTTCTGTATCGCAGTTACCACGGACACAGAGAAGTTCTTCCTTCATAGGATTCAGCATAGCGATGACTTCCTTTGGAGCATAATCCTTTGGAAGGTCATTGCGTGGACCATGGTAAAGAATGTCTCCAAGGAGAAGCAGACGGTCAGCTCCTTCACGCTTATAAGCGTCGAGCATTTTACGGCAGTAATAAGCAGAACCGTGAATATCGGATGCAATCATTAATTTCATATGTATATACCTCACTTTAAAAATTTTACAGTATCTAAGCGTATTTTCAGTTACACTTCAAAGCGCCTCTGAAAAATACTCTAGAAGAATTTTAACACAAATCAAAGAAAAAATATAACAAAATTAAGAACATTATATTGTCGACATTCGCCAATATATATTTGGAAAAGAATGCTTTACAATAAGGATATGAATAAATGTATTTCGTGAATCTTTCCACATTTACTTTTGTGGCAGATTTGGGAAAGGACATAAGAAGAGAAAGCGAGGAAGTAAGATGAAGGCTTACGAAAGATTTTTAAAATACGTGTCTGTATGGACCACCAGTGATGAGACGAGTGAAACGGTGCCATCAGCAGAACGTGAACTTGTGCTGGCAAAACTCCTGGTAGATGAGATGAAAGAGATTGGAATCCAGGATGCCAGGGTTGATGAGAAAGGATATGTGTATGGAACGGTTCCGGCAACTGCCGGATGCGAGAATGTGCCGGCTCTTGGGCTGATTGCACATATGGATACTGCACCGGATGCACCAGGAGATAACATCCATCCACAGATCATCGAGAATTATGATGGAAAAGATGTAGTGCTTGGAACGAGTGGAAAGACGATAAAAGTAGAAGAATTTCCATATCTGGCAGATTTAAAAGGACGGACATTGATCACAACAGATGGAACGACACTTCTCGGTGCGGATGATAAAGCGGGAATTGCAGAAGTCCTGACAGTTGTAGAAGAGATTATAAACGAAGGACTTCCACATGGAAAGCTCTGCATCGGATTTACGCCGGATGAAGAGATTGCAAGAGGAGCGAAACATTTTGATGTGGAAGGATTTGGAGCAGATTACGGATATACGCTGGATGGAAGTGCAGAAGGAGAGATACAGTATGAGAATTTTAATGCATCCACGGCATTTATCACGATTCATGGTGTCAGCGTGCATACAGGAACCGCCAAAGACGTACTGGTAAATTCACAGACAATCGGAACAGAATTCCATCAGATGCTTCCTGTATCAGAAAGACCAGAGACAACCGAAGGGTATGAAGGCTTCTATCATCTGGTAAGTTTTAATGGCAATGTCACAGAAACAAAGATGAAATATTTTATCCGTGATTTTGACACAGACAAGTTCCATGAAAGAGCTCAGAAAATGCATGAGATTGCAAAAACGCTGAATGAAAAATATGGAGAAAGAACAGTTGAAGTTGAGATTGCAGAATCTTATTACAACATGCGTGAGAAGATCGAACCATGCATGCAGCTGATCGAATATGCAAAAGAAGCAGCAGTAGCGGCTGGAATTGTACCGGATGTAGCACCGATCCGCGGCGGAACAGACGGCGCAAGATTAAGCTTTAAAGGACTTCCTTGTCCGAATCTTGGAACCGGCGGTTATGCATTCCATGGAGTGTATGAACACATTACGGTAGAAGGTATGGATAAAGCAGTTATCATGGTAAAAGACATTATTGGGAAATTTACAAAATAATATATTAAAAGTTGAAGGATTGCAGGAGCAGCATTGCCGAAGAGCAATCAGGGCATCATATTAAGAAACAATTAGAACAATAGAATATATATAACCGGAATAAATCACCAGAAAGGCCTGTATGAACTGCCAGAGTGTGTCTGAAAAATGCTTTATCAGACATGCTCCAGGGACAGGAACATGCAGGCAGAAGGGAAAAGGTAGAGAGAATATGTCTGATGATAAGAAGATAAAATGGTCGGCACTTGCCTTTATGGCGTTTTCAACAGTGTGGAGTTTTGGAAATGTAGTCAATGGATTTATCTATTTTAATGGTATCCAGGTAATCTTAAGCTGGTTTCTGATGTTTTTGCTGTATTTTATACCGTATTCATTGATGGTTGGGGAACTTGGATCGGCATTTAAGAACAGTGGAAGTGGCGTGAACTCCTGGGTATATGAGACCATTAGTCCGAAGGTTGCTTATTATGCAGGATGGACGTACTGGATTTCCAAAAGGAATTATTGCAATGGCAGGTATGGTTCTGGTATGTGCCATGCTTGGAACGATTGCAATGGGAAGAATGTTCGATCCGGCAGTGATCAATGCAAGCGAAGAATCCTTCAATGCATATGCGGCAAATGGAGCTTACTGGGCATTCCAGAAGCTTGGACAGTATTATCATCTGGGAGATACATTCCTTATTATCTATGCGCTGTGCAACCTGATCGGACAGTTTTCGATTCTGATCTTAAGTATCGACGCACCGCTTAGAATGTTACTGGATAATGAAAAGACAAAAGAATTTATCCCATCTGGTCTTCGTAAGAAGAACAAATACGGGGCATATTATAACGGAATCCTGATGGTAGTCGTTCTTGCAGGAGCAATCATTCTGATCCAGACATTCATGCCGGGAGCAGCAGCTGTATTACAGCAGCTTACAAGACTGAATTCCGTATGTATGCCGATGCGTTATATCTGGGTATTCGTAGCTTATCTGGGACTTAGAAAAGCATATGACAGGATACCGGCCGAATACCGGTTTGTGAAAAACCAGAAGGTTGCATATTTCTTTGGTGGATGGTGCTTGTTCGTGACTGCAATCTGCTGTATCATGGGTATGTACAATAAGGATCCATTTACATTTGCATTAAATGTAATTACACCGGTTGTTCTGACCGCACTCGGACTTATTATGCCAAAGCTTGCAGAAAGAGAACGAAAGAATCAGGCAAAGTAAAGGCGGAGAAGAACAGCCGATAGAGTCTGAATATAGAAAAACGGATCAAATAAAAGACAAAGAGGAACGTTATGGAGACAAATATCATATCAGAACTTACAACATTTATAGAGCATGCGCCGACAGCATTTCATGCAATAGACGAGATTAAAATGCTCTTAAAGAAAGAAGGATTCCAGGAATTAAAAGAATCAGAGATATGGAATCTGGAACCAGGGAAAAAATATTATGTTACGAGAAATAATTCCAGTATCATAGCATTAAAAGCGGGAAAAGATCTGGAAAACTATAGCTTTCATGTAACAGCATCCCACAGTGATTCACCGGCATTTAAGTTAAAAGAAAATGCAGAGATAGAGATCGCGAAAAAGTATACTGTTCTGAATACAGAAGGCTATGGTGGAATGATCTGTTCTACATGGTTTGACAGACCACTGTCGCTTGCCGGAAGAGTTATGGTAAAAAACGGGGACAGAATTGAGACAAAGCTTGTGAAGATCAACAGGGATTTGCTGATGATTCCAAGCCTTGCGATTCACATGGACCGTAAGGTCAATGAGGGAAGAGCCATTAATAAACAGGTAGATATGTTGCCGGTAATGTCAGGAAGTGTCAAAGAACCAGGAGAGGTAAAATCCTTAGTTGCAAAAGAACTTGGAGTAGAAATGACAGATATTTACGGTATGGATCTGTTCTTATATAACCGCATGGAAGCAGTAAGATGGGGAAGTGACAGAGAATTTATCGGATGCCCGAGACTGGATGACCTGCAGTGTGCATTTACATCGCTGAAGGGATTCCTTGAAGCAGAAAATGATAAGAATATTAATGTATATGCATGTTTTGATAATGAAGAGGTTGGTTCAGGTACAAAACAGGGAGCTGCTTCTACATTCTTATACGATGTTCTCTGGAGAGCGAATAAGGCGCTTGGAAATACGGAAGAAGAATATTACCGTGCGGTTGCCGGCAGCTTTATGTTAAGCTGTGACAATGCGCATGCGGTACATCCGAACTATAAGCAGAAGACGGATGCAACAAACTGTGTATATATGAATGACGGAATCGTGGTAAAATCCCACGCAGGTCAGAAATATACAAGCGATGCAGTGAGTGTTGCAGTATTTAAGATGATCTGTGAAAAAGCAGGTGTTCCGGTACAGTTCTTTGCGAACCGCTCGGACGAAGCTGGTGGAAGCACACTTGGAAATATTGCAATGGCACAGGTGTCTATGAATACTGTGGATATCGGACTTCCGCAGCTTGCAATGCATTCAGCTTATGAGACAGCGGGTGTGAAGGATACGGAATATATGATAAAAGCTGTAAAGACATTTTATGGATCACATATTACAACTGCTTCAGATGGAAATTATATGTTAGAAGATTAGGAGTTAAAGCCTGAAATACAGGATGTTTCGGTGCTTTATATATCGTAATATTTTATAGAAGAAATGAATGATGGTATATAGACAAGAAATAATTTCTACTGTTATAATAAAAACGGTGTTGTGTAAGGTATAAGGAGTCATCATTTATACACAGCTTCAAAGCTGAAAAAGCAATAAAATGGACGGAACAGGATTAATATTATGGCAGAATTAGGATATAGAACATTACGGGAAAATATTGTAGACATTATCAGAAAACGGATCATCCGCAGGGAGTTTGAGCCGGGCAAGAAGATAGTAGAGCAGGAACTGGCTAAGGAATTCAAGACAAGTCGTGCGCCAATCAGAGAAGCGTTAAGACAACTTGAGAATGAAGGTCTGGTCGAATACGTAAGAAATGCAGGCTGTTCAGTAAAAGAGATATCACTGGAAGAATCTTTTGAAATCTACCTGATGCGTGCCAATTATGAAATTATGGCAGTCAGACTTTTGCAGGGAAATATTCCGCAAGAGACAATAGATCAGATGGAAATAGTTCTGGAGAAGATGAAAAATGTGGATGAAGACCATTATGATCAGTTGTTTTCATATGACAATGAATTTCACAGTCATCTGATTAAGATGACCGGAATGCAGACTTTATACAAAGCCTGGAAGAGGCTGAATTATGGCAATATTGTTACCGGATACAACCTGACATCGGATAAAGAAGCAGTTATAGAAAGACAGTATCCGATTCATAAGGAAGTGCTGGATGCATGCAAAAGCAGAAAAAAGGATGATATCTGCCGGGCATTATCGGATCACTATATGCGGACAATACGAAGACTTCTAAAAGAGCAGGGAAAGACAGAAAAAGATACAAAATTTTCACTGGATTTTCTGGTATCATAGAAGAAAAGCAGACCGGAATGCGTCTGAAAAAATTTCAAAACGAATTTAAAAATCATATGTAATGAAGATAAAGAAAAAGAGAAATAAACGTGTGGCAGCGGGTATTTCTCTTTTTTGTTGTATAAAAATATAAGATAAATATAGGGGAAATTTGAAGTATCACCAGATATTGAAAGGAAATATGACGCTTTAAAGCTGTAAATAATAGAATCTGTGCATAAATAACAAAAAAAACACGGAAATATAAATAATACGTTGAAAAATATACAAAAACATGATATATTACATACAAACATTGACGATTGTCGACAGATGACATAGAAAGAATGGAAAGCAACGAATCCTGGCATGGTGAAAGCAATGATCATCCTGGTATCAATTGGAACTGGTCTTTTCAAAGGTAACTTAAATGCATTGATCGGACGTCAGTATAAGAATAAAGAACTGCTGGATGCAGCATTTTCTATCCAGTATTCTTATGTAAATGTTGGAGCGTTCATTGGATCACTTCTGACAGGTTTCCTGTATCTGCATGCTTTCAAGAAAGGTGAGGTATTAGGATTCAGACAGTGCTTCTTTGTAGCTGCACTCTGGTGTCTGGTCGGTATGGTGTGGTTTGTACTGAACTGGAAGAACTTACAGGGACAGGGTATTAAGCCATTCAAATATCTGACAGACGAAAATGGTAAAGTTATCGGAGAAACACACAAAGGTGATGATAAGAGCGGAGCAAAAGAGCCTCTTACAAAACTGGAGAGAAATCGTGTGCTCGCAATCATCCTGGTATCTGCATTATCCGTAATCTTCTGGCTGTTCTATTATCAGCAGGATCTGGCACTTGTAATCTACATGACAGATTACATCAACATGAATCTTGGATCATTTGCAATCGCACCGTCATGGATCACGACGACATGGAATGGTCTTCTGTGCGTAGCACTTGGTGGAGTTATGGCAGCTATCTGGAAGAAACTTGCTGCACGTCCACAGGGAGATATGAATATGTTCAAGAAAGTTGGACTGGGCTTCCTGTTCGTCGGACTGGCATTCGGTGTGATGGCATTATGTGAAATGCTACGTGGAGTTGGAGCAGACGCTTCGGTAAAAGCAAGTGTACTCTGGCCGGTATTATTCTCGACGGTTATTACTATCGGTGAGATGTGCTTTTCACCACTTCGTAATGCATTCGTAAGTAAGTATGCGCCAAAGAAATACCTGTCACTTTTAATGGGGGTTATCGCAATCTCAATATTTGGAGCAAATAAACTCAGCCCATTTGTACAGGCATTTATCGAGAAGTTTGATGTATTCCCGGTATTTGTAGGAATCTTTGCAATCATGCTGATCTTTACAGCATTGTTATTTGCAACCAATAAGAAGTTGAACAGTCTGGTAGAGGGCGAAGAAGAATAGAAAAATATATCATCTGAAGCAGTTACTGGAAGGAAGTAAGCAAAATGAGTCTTTGGAAATATAAATATTTTTTAGATGTAGTGGAACTAAAGAGTTTCACAAAAGCCGGAGCGAGAAATTATGTGACGCAGACGGCAGTGAGCCAGCAGATCGCGTCTCTGGAAAAGATGGCGGGAGGTATGCTGTTGGAGAGAGGCAATGGAGAGATCTGCCTGACGGAATTAGGAGAGATTGTCTATGAGTATGCCAGAGAGATGGTGCAGACACACGAACGGATGCTGCATGAGATAGAAAGCTATAAAGAAAGCAGCGTGGTCCGTATCGGAATCGACAGTTCTATCAACAAATTGTTCTGGGCAAAGATGCAGAAGATGATTAATGATAAGCATTCCGAAGCAGACTTCCGCTTCAGTAAACTGGATTCTTACATAGGCAGCCGGATGTTGAGAGAAAATACATTGGATATTTATATCGGATACGGACTAAGTGAGTTGGAGCAGCCGGATGAAATCGGAGAAAAGCCGCTGCTATCCAGCCGGATCGGGGCATATATCGGACTGGAATCATCGATAAATGAGCAGCCGGAGTTTAAAGCAAAGGATCTTGAGCGTTATACCAGATATGGAACAAAGTCATATTTATGCAGTGTGATGAACGGACAAAAGAATGATCCGCAATTGCTTACACAAGGAATAGAATTGGTTGACAATGTGGATACCATGAAATTAAAGGTAGAATTTAACGACGGATATGCACTGGCAGACAGTCAGTATTTCTCTTATAGTGATGGGGATATGCTTATGCTTCCGGGATATGACGGAGAGTGCGTGATCAAAGCATTCTACAGAAAAAAAAGAAACAAAAAGAAAGTAAAAGAGGTTCTGGAAGAAATTAAGAATGTAGTGAAATCATAAGAAAAAATTATCGATTGTAAAAAACGATCGATAATTTTTTGTGGTTTTATAAGGGAAAATACACATTTTATATTTGGCAGAATAATGCAAAAAACATAAGATTTTCTTATAGTACATGCATTTTTTTTGTTGGATATATTCTGTGAACGGAGATACTATTTTTATAGAAAGACTGCGAAGGAAAAAGGAGGAGCGAAAAAATGCAGCGAAAAAATATGTGGAAAGAATACACAGAAATTCAGCAGAAAGAATTAGAAGAGCTGAGTGTCCGCTACAAAGAGTGTCTGGATATCGGAAAGACAGAGCGTGAATGTGTAAAGCTTGGAAAGAAGATGGCAGATACATGGGGATATAAGAATCTGGAAGATTGTATTTCCGAGGGAACCACTTTAAAAGCCGGGGATAAGGTATATGCAGACTGCATGGGGAAAGCGTTTGTAATGTTCCAGCTCGGTAAGAAACCGTTAGAAGAAGGTATGAATATCCTTGGAGCACATATTGATTCACCAAGAATAGATGTAAAGCAGAATCCATTATATGAAGACAGTGATATGGCATATCTGGATACGCATTACTATGGTGGAATCAAGAAATATCAGTGGGTTACAATTCCGCTTGCAATCCATGGAACGATTGCAAAAAAAGACGGAACAGTGCAGGACATTATTATTGGGGAAAAGGAAGATGATCCGGTACTTGTGATTTCAGATCTTCTGATCCATCTGTCACAGCAGCAGATTGAGAAGAAGGCAGGCGTGGTAGTCGAAGGAGAAGGATTGGATATCCTCGTTGCAACAAAGCCGCTTACAGGCAATGATGAGTTAGAGAAAGAAGAAAAAGAGCTGGTAAAGGCAGCCGTAGTACAGTTCCTGAAAGAGAATCTTGATATGGAAGAGGAAGATTTTCTCTCAGCAGAACTGGAGATCGTGCCGGCAGGAAAGGCAAGAGACTGCGGACTGGACAGAAGTATGGTGATCGGATACGGACAGGATGACAGAGTCTGTGCCTTTACTTCATTATTTGCAATGCTGGAAACAGAGAATACGGAAAGAACAACCTGTTGTATTCTGGTAGATAAAGAAGAGATCGGAAGCGTTGGGGCAACAGGTATGCATTCCAGATTCTTTGAAGATTATGTGGCAGAACTGATGGCACTTACCGAAGATGGCAATCCATTAAAAGTCAGAAGAACTCTGAGAAATTCTTATATGCTTTCTTCTGATGTAAGTGCAGCATTTGATCCATTGTATGCAGATGCATTTGAGAAAAAGAATACCGCATACTTTGGAAGAGGTCTGGTGTTTAATAAATTTACCGGAAGCCGCGGAAAGAATAACAGTAACGATGCCAATGCAGAATATATCGCAAAAGTGCGTCAGGTATTAGACAATAACGAAGTCGGATTCCAGACTGCGGAGATGGGTAGAGTCGATCTTGGAGGCGGCGGAACCATCGCATATATCATGGCAAATTATGGTATGAATGTTATTGACAGCGGTGTTGCTGTACTTTCTATGCATGCACCGTATGAGGTGACAAGTAAGGCTGATATTTATGAAGCTTACAGAGGATATAAAGCATTCTTGAAAGATATAAAATAAGACAGACAAGGATATATGTACAAAATAAGGAAGAGAAAATAAAAGTACATAAAAAGTAAAGACTGAATTTAGAAAAAAGTGAGGAAAAGAATATGGAGACAAAAAAGAAAGGCTTCCCGGCAGCGTTCTGGGTATGTGCCTGTACAGAGATTTTTGAACGTCTGGCATATTATCTGGGACGTTCGCTGATTTTGATTTTTGTAACTGCTTCGGTTGCAACCGGAGGACTCGGACTTTCGGATACAGTGGCTGCCAACATGCAGTCAAACCTGACCGCATTTTCTTATCTGCTTCCACTGTTTGGGGCAGTGATCGTAGATAAGTATATCGGTGCGAGATATACGACACCGGTTGGTATGTTTATTGCTGCGGCAGGATATTTCACCGGAGGAATTGCAAAGAGTTCCGTCGGAGTATATGCGATGATCTTCCTGGTAAGTCTGGGACTTGCATTATTTAAAAATGGTGCGATCATTGGACGTGTTATCACGGACAAATCACAGATGGATCCGGCATTTTCGATGCGTTATACACTGGTAAATGTGGGTGCATTCGTCGGAACATTCCTGGTGGGAATCCTGTATAAGGATGTATTTGCAAAAGATGGTGTGCTTGGATTTGCACCATGCTTTAAGATGGCAGCATTGATGATGGTTCTCGGAGGGCTCTGGTATATCTTTGTGTGCTGGAGATTCTTAGGTGATCTTGGAAAGCTTCCATTCAAGAAGACTCTGACAGAAGAAGAAAAAGCAGCAGAGGCAAAGAAAAAAGAAGAGACAGGAACAAAGCAGCCACTTACAACGATCGAGAAGAAACGTATCGGTGCAATCTTTGTAGCTTCGTTATTCTCTATCGTATTCTGGATCTTCTGGTATCTGGGATATATGCCGGTATATTTCTACTGGGCAGAGAATATGGACTGGGTAGTAGCAGGTTATCAGGTACCGTCTACATGGTTTGATGCAGCCAATTCAATGTTCTGCGTTATCTTAGGACCTGTGACGGCAGCACTTTGGAAGAAACTTGCTGCAAGACCGCAGGGGGATATGAGTCTGTTCAGAAAGACCGGACTTGGAATCGCGATCATCGGTGTCGGATATCTCTTCTACGCAGCAATTGATATCATGCGTGGTGGGGAAAAGGCAAGTGTGTTATGGCTGATCGTATTTGCCTTCCTTCTGACAATGGGAGAGATGTTCTTCTCACCACTGGGGCATTCATTTATCAGTAAATATTCACCGAGCCGTTATCTGGCTGTCATGATGTCGGTATGGGGATTTGCGACATTCATTGCAGCTAAGAGCTATGGTCCGGTATATGGACTGCTGTTTGGCGGAAAGATTGAATTCAAGGTGGCATGTATCGGAGTTGCGGTTGTATCATTTGTTGCAGCAATTATTATGATTGCTTTAGACAAAAAACTGTCGGCACTTGTAGATTAACCATCAGATAGTAAAAAGACAAACACTTAAAATTTGTATAAAAATGTGCCTGAAAGAATTTGGGCATGACACCCTTCAGAAAAAGCTATACTCCTCTTTACCCGAAATAAGAGGAGTATAGCTTTGTGCAGAAATATGGATATAAGGACAAAGAAAATGAAGATAGTAAAAGAGTATTTAATTTTAACAATTGTGACATCTGTTATGGTATTTGCTGATTATGTTTTTAAATTTCCCAATCATTTTACGTTTGGAGGAGTAGCTGGTTTTTCGGTTCTTTTGAGCGGAATTTTGGGAGGAACAGCTAATACATATGCATTTACGATTAATATTATTTTATTGGTCGTAGGATTTATTGTACTGGGAAAAGGATTCGGTATGAAGTCGGTGTATGTTAGTTTTCTGATGAGTGCGGAACTTGAGGCAGTGCAGTATTTATTTCCATTTAAGGGACCGCTTACAGAACAGCCATTTATGGAATTATTTTTTGCCTTTGTACTGGCAGCCGGATGTTCGGCAATTTTTTTCAATATGGGGGCATCCAGCGGAGGAACAGATATTATTGCTTTAATATTGAAAAAATATACGAATATCCAGATAGGAAGAGCGTTGTTGATCACAGATTTTTGCGTTGTATTACTTTCATTCCATGTATATGGTGTAACGATTGGAATGTTCTCAATGGTAGGTTTTCTGGCAAAATCATTCTTTGTAGATTCGGCAATTGAAAGTTTAAACAGATGCAAATATTTTACAATTGTTTCGTCAAATGCAGAACCAATCTGTGAATTTATCCATAATGAACTGAATCACAGTTCGACTATATATCATGCAGAAGGATCATATTCTCACAAAGATAAAACGGTGATCATGACAGTTGTTAATAAAGACCAGGCAGTAAAATTACGAAATTATATAAGAAGTACGGATGAACATGCCTTTATGATGATTACAAATAGCAGTGAAATTATTGGAAATGGTTTTCAGTCATTTTAAAATGGAGAGTATATAGAAATGAAGATAACAAAAAAAGAATTTTTTATGATGCTGGGCGGCATGTTCTTAATGTCGGCAGCGGTATATTATGAAATGATGCCAAATAACCTGGTACTTGGAAGTCTGTCAGGACTGGTACTTGTCCTGGTAAAGATCATTCCGTTGCCGGTATCGGCAATTACCTTTGCCTTGAATATGATACTGTTGGTCATAGGGTATATTTTTATCGGCAGGGAATTCGGTGTGAAGACTGTTCTTGCATCACTTATGCTTCCGATGTATCTGAGAATTTTTGAAATACTGACTCCGCATGTGGAATCCTTGTCCGGGAATATCGTGATCGATCTGGTATGCTTTATGATCGTGGTTGGTGCCGGACAGGCCGTCTTATTTAACATGAATGCATCCAGCGGGGGAATTGATATTGTTGCGAAGCTGATCAATAAGTATCTGGGATTCAAAATAGGACAGAGCCTTACGATCATAGGTGTGCTCATATCTATGACGGCGATCTTTGTATATGATCGGGAGACAATGGTAATAAGTCTTGTCGGTACGTTGGTCTATGGACAGGTATTAGACCGGTTCTGTGATGGATTCCATGTGCGTAAGAAAGTATCCATTCTTTCAAAGGAGCATGAAAAAATTCAGAATTATATTGTGAAGGAATTACGCAGAGGTGCGACGATTTACCCGGCATATGGCGGTCTGGATCATGCAGAACATGTAGAAGTTGTAACGATATTAGAAAAGAATGAATATGGAAAATTATTATCTTTCATCCACGAAACAGATGAACATGCATTTGTGACAGTCAGTACCGTAAATGAAGTAGTCGGAGCCTGGAATACAGTGAAAAGCAGATAAAAATACATTCCCGGATAACTGAAAAATTGACGAAAAAAGAGAGATTGGATTTTTACCGGGAATGTATTTTATCTATGTACTATTTAAGAATGGCTGATGTTCATATTAGTTCTGTTTATATCCGTCAAGGAATGTTCCCATACGGCGGATCGCATCACTTAAGACATCTGCCTGCGGAAGCATGACAATACGGAAATGATCCGGATCTTTCCAGTCGAATCCACTGCCCGGAACGAGCAGGATATTGGTGGCATCCAGCAGATCATGCGCAAATTGCTTGTCATTGGTGATGTTGAATTTCTTCACGTCCAGTTTCGGGAAGACATAGAATGCGGCGTCATTTTTTACAAATGACAGACCGTCGATCTTCTCAAGTTCCCGAACGGTTGCTTCACGCTGCTCATAGATTCTGCCGCCTGGGCGGACCATAGAAGCAGGTGTCTCCATATCATCAAGAGCTGCCGGGATGACGATCTGCGCCAGGGTATTGGCGCACAGACGCAGAGAGGTTAACTGGATGATTCCCTGTCTGTAATCTTCAGTCAGCTCTCTTGGTCCGCTGATGACCATCCATCCGCAGCGGTATCCGCACAGGCAGTGTGATTTGGACAGACCGTTTAATGTAATGACCGGAACATCCTCTGTCAGTGAAGCAAGAGAGATGTGCTGCTTACCATCCATAACGAGACGGTCATAAATTTCATCCGAGAAGATGAGAAGACCAAATTCTCTGGCAACCTGGATGATCTCAAGAAGGATTTCTTTTGGATAGAGTACACCAGTTGGGTTATTCGGATTGATGATAACGATAGCTTTTGTTTTATCTGTAATTTTAGAACGGATATCCTGAATGTCCGGATACCAGCCTGCTTTCTCATCACAGGTGTAAAAGACAGGTTTTCCATCTTCCAGATATACGGAATTACCCCAGAGAGAGTAACTTGGAGAAGGTACCAGGACTTCATCTCCGTCATTTAATAAAGGTGTCAATGCGAAAGATACAACTTCGCTGACACCGTTGCCGATAAATACATCATCCGGTGTGATGCCTTTGATTCCTTTACTGGTCTCGTAATCGCAGATAGCCTGTCTGGCCTGAGGCATTCCTTTAAAATCACAGTAGCCTACGCCGTCCTGCATATGTTCCATAAGAGCATTTCTGATGCTGTCTGGTAGTCCAAATCCAAAGGTTGCAGGATTTCCGGTATTTAATTTTAAGATATCGATGCCCTGTTTCTGGCGTTTCATGGCTTCAACGTATAAAGGACCACGGATATCAGAGTGTACTGGTTTCATGCGTTCGGCACGTAATATTGGTTTCATAATGTTATTCCCCGCTTTGTATAGTATATTTTATTCCAACAAACCCCAAAATTCATATTGGAATAATTTATTTGTTGATATTATGATACGCCCGCGGGGATAGATAATCCAATATCTATAGTATTATAATGATTATAGATACACAGCTATAGTTCATAGTTTCTCTGGAATATTTGAAAATAGATTACGGATATTACAGGAAAGTTTACAGATATGTGGGAAAATGTTGGGAATAGAAGATTATTCAAGACACAGATATAAACAGGAAAGTTTACAGATATATGGGAAAATGTAACAGAATTAAGAGAGGTTTTTGAGAGAATATGTTTACATGGAAAAAATACGTATACGAAGTATATAAAGAAAAAAGCTTTACAAAAGCGGCGCAGAATCTATACATCAGTCAGCCGTCGCTGAGTGCAAGAATCAAGAAGATTGAAGAATACATAGGAGAACCATTGTTTGACAGAAGTACAATGCCGCTGCAGCTTACAGAAGTAGGGGAAGTCTATATCAAGGCAGCAGAAGAGATCGCGCAGATCGAACAAAGAGTGGAAAATTATATCAATGATCTGTCAGGATTAAAAACAGGAAGCCTTGCAGTCGGGGCAAGTACACTGTTTGCGGCCTATGTAGTACCTTCGCTGATCACACAGTTTAATCAGAAGTTCCCGGATGTACATATCCAGCTGATCGAAGGAAATACAGCAGAGCTGGAAGAAATGCTGGGTAATAATTCATTGGATTTTGTAATCGATAATTATCATTACGACAGTATCCTTTACAACAAAGAATCTTATTGTGAAGAAAATATATTACTTGCAGTTCCGAAGCATTTTTCTGTTAATGATGAACTGAAAGATTATCAGCTTTCCTATGAAAATATAAAGAACAAAAAGTACCTGAATCAGAAATATCCGGCAGTTCCGTTAGAAAGATTTGCAGAGCTTCCATTTATTATGCTGACACAGGGCAATGATACAAGAACCAGAGGAGACAGGCTGTGCCGGGATGCAGGATTTAAGCCTAATATCGTGTTGGAATTTAACCAGCAGTCTACGGCATATATGGCGTCATCCACACAGCTTGGGGCAACATTTATCAGTGACATTCTGGTAAGCCAACTTCCGACCTTTGAAAATCTTGTGTATTACAAATTAGATGGAGAAGAGGCGAAGCGGAAAGTGTTTTTCTATTATAAGACACATAAGCATAAGACACGGGTGATGGAAGAATTCATTCGTCTGTTTGATCAGCGCCAGGAACAATAAAAGAAAGGGACAAGAAGGGGACGGGGTTTTTTTAAAAAAACCCCGTCCCCAACTGCAGAGATATGCAAACTAAATGAATTCTTCGAAAAATTAATCAAAATGTAATATAATGTCAGATTTTATTAAAAGATATATGGTATAATGCAAATAACAATATCGAGAAAAGAATACTTACAGACAAATTTCTGATGAAGACACCAAAAGGGAGGTTTTTATTATGACAGAGGATTTAATCAAAGATGTAAAGAAAATTCAGCGGGCATTGATCAACAAAGAATCCATCGGAGATGAATTTGAAGAAAAGATGGAGGCCGTACATAAGTTGGAAGAAGTAGCCGATTATTTGAAAGATGCGCTTGGCAGGGGAATTGAGTTTTAAGTATGGCTGTTGAAAAAGACAAAAGTAATGATAAGACAGAGAGCAGCAATTCAAGTATATGTAAGAAGGCGGCAGGCATAAAGGCTTTTGTATTTGATATGGATGGTTTGTTGTTCGATTCCGAGCGTATTGTACAGCGTTCATGGGAAATCGCAGGTGATGAACTGGGAATCCCGCATATGGGAGATATCATCTATCATACACTTGGAATGAACCGTGCGGGCCGGAATGAATATTTCAGAAAACATATCCGGGAAGATTTCCCATTTGAAGAATTTGGAGAACTGACACGGGATAACTTCTGGAAAATTGTGGATAAAGAAGGCCTTCCGCTGAAAAGAGGTGCAAAAGAACTGTTGGCATATGGAAAAGAACAAGGATATAAGATGGCGGTAGCGACATCTTCTAGCAGAGAGTATGCCATGGGGAATCTGATCCGGGCCGGGATAGATTCGTATTTTGACAATGTGATCTGTGGAGATATGGTTAAGAAAGCGAAGCCGGATCCGGAGATCTATCAGAAGGCGTGTGAAAGTCTTGGGATACCGCCGGCAGATTGTATGGCGTTTGAAGACGCTCCTGGAGGAATCCTGTCGGCACATCAGGCAGGCATGCAGGTAATCATGGTGCCGGATCTTGTGCAGCCGACGGAGGAGATACGGAATCTTACGTATCGGGTCTGTGATTCGTTGGCAGATGTAATAGGGGACGGGAAAAGTGGATTTTTTCCTGTCCCTGGCGGCTTTCAAGCTAGATAAAAATGAAACAATTAGAGCAAGCAAAAACGGAACTGAAAAAAATATAGAAGCGTTTTCTGTGTATATGAGATCATGGTTAGAAACTCTTAAGCACAGAAAGCGCTTCTATATTTTTATTCAGAACCGGGCATTAAACCGCTTCCCATCTCCCGGAAGCCCCGCAAGGCAGCACCAGTCCGGAATGCGTAACCGGCAACCCGATTTCCTGTGAATCCACATGTCCGTTCCATTTCTTGAGCTCCGTTCCGAGCATATAAGTCAGAACAGCCGGTGCAAGTCCGGTTGTGTAAGAGTTGACCAGGAAGAATAACGGGTCATCCGATAGAATCTGTGTGCACAGTTTGATCAGCGGATGAATTGCATCTTCGATCTTCCAAATCTCCCCCTTAGGACCGCGTCCGTATGATGGTGGATCCATAATGATAGCATCATAGTGATTGCCGCGGCGGATCTCACGCTCTACGAATTTTACACAGTCATCGACCAGCCAACGAATCGGTCTGTCAGACAATCCGGAAGAAGCTGCATTTTCCTTTGCCCATGCAACCATTCCCTTTGAAGCATCTACATGAGTAACACTTGCTCCGGCAGCAGCTGCTGCAAGAGTAGCACCACCTGTGTAAGCAAAAAGGTTCAGTACTTTAATTGGTCTTCCTGCATTTCGGATCTTCTCAGAGAACCAGTCCCAGTTCGTTGCCTGTTCCGGAAAAAGGCCGGTATGTTTGAAACTAAAAGGCTTCAAATTAAATGTCAGTTCTTTATAATGAATCTGCCATTGTTCCGGGAGACTGAAGAATTCCCATTCCCCGCCGCCTTTCTTACTGCGGTGATAGTGGCCGTTCATATGTTTCCAGCCGCGTTCCGTCTTCGGAGTATCCCAGATTACCTGCGGGTCCGGACGAACCAGAGTGTACTGTCCCCAGCGCTCTAATTTCTCACCATTACTACAATCGATTACTTCATAATCTTTCCATTGATCTGCAATCCACATAGAATTATAATCCTCTTTCTTCTTTATAATGTAAAATTTCTGTTTATTTTTATAAATAAGTAACAAAAACATATCCGGAAAAGCATTTCCAGACAGCCCTGTAGAGGAATTATAGCATGAAAAATTAAGAAATTCAATTTGAAAGCACACAGTCATAAAATCCGGCTATGAAAAAAGCGATTTTACATTTCCATACAATTCCTGCATACACTTTACATACATTTAACAATCCACAGATTTTGGATTTAACAAACGTCTATTAATATAGCTATTGTCGAAAGCAACAAGGAAAAAAATCAGAATGAAAAAAGATGAGAATCTAAGGAGAGTATGATTATGAAGTTGAAAAAGTTTATTGCAATTTTATCGGTAGCAACAATGACAGCAGGACTTGCAGTTGGATGTGGAAGTTCCGACAGTGCTTCCTCAGATGACAAGAGCAGCAAGAGTGAAAGCGACTGGGATTCTTCAAATGATATCACAATTGTTTCAAGAGAAGATGGTTCCGGAACAAGAGGAGCATTCATCGAACTTTTCGGGATTGAAGAAAAGAAAGACGGCGAAAAAGTTGATATGACAACAGATGATGCACAGATCACAAACAGCACATCTGTAATGCTTACAACAGTAGCCGGAGATGATTATGCAATCGGTTATGTATCACTCGGATCATTAAATGATACAGTAAAAGCTTTAAAGATTGACGGAGAAGAAGCTACAGAGCAGAACATCAAAGATGGAAAATACAAAATCTGCAGACCATTTAACATTGCAACAAAGAAAGGTGCAGATAACGAAGTGGCAAAAGACTTCATCGCTTATATCATGAGCAAAGAAGGACAGCAGGTAATTTCAGACAACGGATATATCGGAGACGATTCAGCAGAAGCTTATGCGGGAAGCAAGCCATCCGGAAAAGCGGTTGTCGGCGGATCATCTTCCGTATCACCGGTTATGGAAAAACTGATCGAGGCATATAAGAAAGTTAATACAGGAGCAGAGATTGAGCTTCAGACTACAGACTCTACAACAGGTATGACATCAGCAATCGATGGAAGTTATGATATCGGAATGGCATCACGTGAATTACAGGATGAAGAAAAAGATAAACTGGACAGCCAGGTAATTGCTACAGACGGAATCGCAGTTATTGTAAATAAAAACAATACAACAGATGAACTCAGCAGTGATCAGATAAAGACAATTTACACTGGTGATGCAACCACATGGGATGAGGTAGTGAAATAATATGAAATCAAAAGCATGGACAGAGAGATTCATGCAGGGAGTGTTTGCAGTTGCCGCCTGTGCTTCGGTACTGGCGGTTGCACTCATTTGTATTTTCTTGTTTGCAAATGGAATTCCTGCAATGAGTAAGATCGGATTCGGGAAATTCCTGACCGGTGAATTATGGAGACCAAAGAATGACATATACGGAATCTTTCCAATGATCATTGGAAGTCTGTATGTAACGGCCGGTGCAATTATCATCGGTGTACTGATCGGAATCCTGACAGCAGTATTCATGGCATTCTACTGTCCGAAAGTAATCTATAAACCACTGAAGATGGCAACAGAACTTCTGGCAGGAATCCCATCCGTTGTCTATGGATTTTTCGGTCTTGTAGTTCTCGTACCGTGGGTAAGAGAAATCGGAAGAACACTTCATCAGGGGGGGAACGGAAGCAGTATGATCACAGCATCCATTCTTCTGGGAATGATGATCCTGCCAACGATCATCGGACTTACGGAATCAGCGCTCAGAGCAGTTCCTACACAGTATTATGAAGGTGCGGTAGCACTTGGCGGAACACATGAAAGAGCAATCTTTACCGTTGTTTTACCGGCAGCCAAATCCGGAGTAGTGGCAGCTATTGTCCTGGGAATCGGACGTGCGATCGGAGAGACGATGGCAGTGATCATGGTGGCTGGTAATCAGCCGAGAATGCCGGAAGGAATCTTCAGAGGAGTCAGAACACTGACAGCCAATATCGTAATTGAGATGGGATATGCATCCGGACTTCACAGAGAAGCACTGATCGCAACCGGCGTAGTTCTCTTCGTATTTATCCTTCTTCTGAACTTCTGTGTAGCGCTTTTGAAGAGGGGGAAGAATTATGAGTAGTAATGAAGTAACATGGAAAGATAAGTTAAAAGCATATACCAGAACTCCCGGATCACTGATCGTAATGCTTCTGGTCATGCTTTCTGCGATTATGACATTTGCAGTACTTATATTTCTGATCGTATATGTGCTGATACATGGTGTTCCGTATTTGAAACCATCCATTTTCTCACTTCACTATACATCGGAAAATGCCTCGCTGATGCCGGCATTGATCAACACAGTGATCATGACCCTGTTATCACTTCTGATCGCAGTCCCATTTGGAATCTTTGCAGCAATCTTCCTTGTGGAATATGCAAAACGTGGGAATAAATTTGTAGAAGTGATCAGACTTACAACAGAGACGCTTCAGGGAATTCCATCTATCGTATATGGACTGTTTGGTATGCTGTTCTTTGTAAATACCTGTAAATGGGGATTTTCGATTCTGGCAGGAGCTTTTACGCTTGCGATCATGGTATTACCGCTGATCATGAGAAGTACAGAAGAAGCACTGAAATCCGTACCGGATTCTTACAGAGAAGGAAGTTTTGGACTGGGAGCAGGAAAATTACGTACAGTATTCCGGATCGTACTTCCATCGGCAATACCTGGAATCCTTGCCGGTGTGATCCTGGCGATCGGACGAATCGTCGGAGAGACGGCAGCACTGATCTATACAGCAGGTACTGTTGCAAAGGTGCCAAAGAATGTATTGAGTTCAGGAAGAACTTTGGCAGTGCATATGTATAATCTGTCAAGTGAAGGTCTTTATATGAATCAGGCTTATGCGACGGCTGTAGTACTGCTGGTGCTGGTAGTTGTGATCAATACCCTGTCTGGCATGATCGCCAAACGGATTACAAAAGCATAGCAGATGTGCAGAGATAAATCAGAAAAAACAGGAAGGAATCATACATGAGTAAAATAAGTATCAAGAACATGGAACTGCATTACGGTGATTTCCATGCTCTGAAAAATGTGAATCTTGAGATAGAAGCGAATAAGATCACAGCATTCATCGGACCATCCGGATGTGGAAAGTCTACATTATTAAAATCAATCAACCGTATGAATGATCTGGTAGAGGGATGTAAGATTGACGGAGAGATTCTTCTGGATGGCAAGGATATTTTCCGTGATATCGATGTGAATTTGTTACGAAAGAGAGTTGGAATGGTGTTTCAGAAACCGAATCCGTTTCCAATGAGTATCTATGATAATATTGCGTATGGGCCAAGAACCCATGGAATACGTTCAAAAGCAAAACTGGATGACCTGGTAGAAAAATCTTTAAGAGATGCGGCAATCTGGAATGAATGCAAGGACAGATTAAAGACCAGCGCACTTGGAATGTCAGGCGGCCAGCAGCAGAGACTTTGTATTGCAAGAGCACTGGCGGTGCAGCCGGAAGTACTCCTTATGGATGAACCGACATCGGCACTGGACCCTATCTCGACATCTAAGATAGAAGACCTTGCGATGGAATTGAAAAAAGACTATACTATCGTTATGGTAACACATAATATGCAGCAGGCGGTACGTGTGTCTGATAATACGGCATTCTTCCTGTTGGGAGAAGTCATTGAATATAATGAAACAGAAAAATTATTTTCGATTCCGGCAGATAAGAGAACGGAAGATTATATCACAGGGAGGTTTGGCTAGGATATGCGTAATCGGTTTGATCAGCAGCTGGAGTTACTTAATGAGCAGCTTACACGTATGGGAGAGTTATGTGAAGTTGCAATCGGAAAAGCAACGACAGCATTAAAAGAAGGAAGTATGGAACAGGCACAGAAGGTGATCGCGGCAGATGAAGAGATCGATCAGGCAGAGACAGATATTGAAAGACTCTGTTTGAAACTGCTTCTCCAGCAGCAGCCTGTGGCAAGAGATTTAAGACAGATTTCAGCGGCACTGAAAATGATCACAGATATGGAACGTATCGGCGATCAGGCTTCGGATATTGCAGAGATCATCATTACAGAGGAGAAGTCGGAAGCGCAGGACATTCCAAAGATTATCAAAATGTCCGAAGCAGCCGGAAAGATGGTGCGTGACAGCGTCAATGCATATGTGGAAAAAGACCTTGAACTTTCAAGAAAAGTCATAAAAGATGATGATATCGTGGATGAACTTTTTGAAGAAGTGAAGACAACACTGATCGACTTTATTGCGGAAAATAAAGGAGAGCAGGGTGTAGAGGCAATTGATCTGATCATGGTTGCAAAATATCTGGAACGTATCGCAGACCATGCAACGAATATCGCAGAGTGGGTGGAATTCTCTATCACAGGGATCCACAAAGCTTCTGTAGTATAAAGAAGGAGAATGAGGAATGATTTTTTGTGTAGAAGATGACAGTAACATACGGGAACTGGTGGTGTATACCCTGGAGAGCACAGGGTTTCAGGCGCGCGGATTCCAAGATGGAAGTTCATTCCTTGAAGCTCTGGCATTAGAGACGCCAGAGCTTGTTTTGCTTGATATTATGCTTCCGGGAGAAGACGGAATGGAGCTTTTGAGAAAGTTAAAAGCATCTAAGAAAACGAGAGAGATTCCGGTCATCATGGTTACAGCCAAGGGAGCAGAATATGATAAAGTAAAAGGACTGGATGCCGGTGCGGATGATTATGTTACAAAACCATTTGGCATGATGGAACTGATCTCACGTATCAAAGCTGTATTAAGACGCAGCGCAAACGGAAGCATATCTGGTGAGGATATATTTGAGATCGGAGAGATCCGGCTGGATCCGAAGAAGCATGAAGTGACCGTTCACGGAGAAGTGGTGAACCTGACACTGAAAGAGTATGAATTACTGAAACGCCTGATGAAGAATTCGAATATTGTCCTTACCAGAGACCAGCTTCTGGAAGATATCTGGGGATATGATTTCGACGGGGAGACGAGAACCGTGGATGTGCATGTCAGAACTTTAAGACAGAAGCTTGGAGCTGCAGGCGAACAGATTGAGACGGTCCGCGGAGTCGGATACCGTATGAGCAGGTAATAATATGAAACAAAGTATGAGAAAAAAGATTCAGAGCAGCATGATTCTTGTCATTACCCTGACGATGCTCATAGCTTATGCGATCACCACACTGGTTGTATACCGCCAGACGATCCATATCATGGAAGGGGAGGTAAGACAGGAAGCGGACTATATTAACGTAGCACTTGACACTTCCGGGGAGTCTTATCTGAAGACGATGGATAACGTGCATGCGGACACAAGAATTACCCTGATCGATCCGGATGGTAATGTGAAATATGACTCGAAAGAAGATGACGTAACCCTTCAGAACCACAAGGACCGGCCGGAAGTAAAAGCTGCGCTGAAAAACGGAAGTGGTCAGGATATCCGTGAATCGAATACATTGAATAAAGAGATGTTCTATTATGCAGTGAAATTAGAAAATGGAGATATCCTGCGTGTATCAAAGACGGTAGATACTGCATTCCGGACAGCAATGAAAGTATTCCCTGCAATGGGGCTGATCGCACTGATCATGCTGGCATTTGCGGGAATCCTTGTAAAATGGCAGGTAACGAGACTGATCCGCCCGATCAACAGACTGGATCTTGAGAATCCATTGGAGAATGACGTGTACGAAGAATTAACACCTCTTTTACAGAGTATCGACAAGCAGAATAAAGAAAAAGATGCGGTTGCCAATATGAGAAAAGAATTTTCGGCAAATGTATCTCACGAGTTGAAGACACCGCTTACGTCAATTTCAGGTTACGCAGAAATCATGAAAAGCGGACTGGTAAAGCCGGAAGATATGAAAGGTTTTGCGGAAAGAATCTATAATGAAGCAAGGCGTCTGATCACGCTGGTAGAAGATATCATCAAGTTATCAAAACTGGATGAGGGCAATGTGCAGCTGGAAAAAGAAGAGGTAGATCTCTATAAGCTGACAAGGGAGATTCTGACCAGACTTTCACCACAGGCAGCGAAGCGGAAAGTGCATGTAGAGGTGACGGGAGAACCGGTAGAGTATGTGGGTATCCGACAGATCCTGGATGAGATGATCTACAATATCTGTGAAAATGCGATCAAGTATAACAAAGAAGGCGGAAGATTAACCGTCTGGGTAGGCAATACCCTGCAGGGAAAGAAGGTCTGCGTTACGGATACCGGAATCGGAATCCCGGAGAATGAGACGGACCGTATATTTGAACGTTTCTATCGTGTAGACAAAAGCCATTCTAAAGAAACCGGTGGAACAGGTCTTGGACTGTCTATCGTAAAGCATGGAGCAATGCTTCATGGGGCGAAAATCCATGTGGACAGTAAACTGGGTGAAGGTACGAAGATAGAACTTATATTTTAAAAAATGACAGAAGTTTTTAAGAAATCTTAAGAATTATTTGCGTATGTCTTTAAGAAACGAAGCCTACAATAGCATCAAGAAAAAGATGAGGAGGCTTATTGTTATGGACAAAATCAGTATTATCATCCCGTGCTTCAATGAAGAAGAAGCATTGCCAATCTATTATGACGAGATGAAAAAAGTCATGGACATTATGAAGAAACAGTCCGATTTTGAATTGATATTCGTAGATGACGGATCATCCGATAGAACATATGAGATTCTGAAAGACTTACACAGAAAGGACGGAAGATGTCAGTACCTTTCCTTTTCCAGAAACTTTGGAAAAGAAGCTGCAATCTATGCAGGACTTCAAAATGCAAGCGGTGATTATGCGGCAATCATGGATGTAGATCTGCAGGATCCGCCGTCACTTCTGCCGGAAATGTACCGGATATTGAAGGAAGAAGCGTATGACAGTGTAGCTACCAGACGTTCTACCAGAAAAGGTGAACCAAAGATCCGTTCATTCTTATCCAAAGAGTTTTACAACGTGATCAATAAGATTTCCAAGACAGAGATTGTAAGCGGTGCCAGAGATTACCGCCTGATGAACCGTAAGATGGCAGATGCGGTACTGGAAATGAGCGAATACAACCGTTTTTCAAAAGGAATTTTCGGCTGGGTTGGTTTCCGTACCAAATGGCTGGAGTATGAGAATATCGAAAGATCTGCCGGAGAAACAAAATGGAATGTAAAGAAATTATTCATTTACTCTCTGGAGGGAATCACGGGATTTTCTGTAGTTCCGCTGTCGATTGCATCGTATATGGGAGTTTTGTTCTGCGGATTATCATTCCTGATGATTGTTGCGATCGTAGTCCGTACATTAATCTGGGGAGATCCGGTGGCCGGATGGCCGTCGATGGTTTGTATCTTGTTTGGCGTGGGTGGTGTACAGCTTCTGTGTACCGGAATTCTGGGACAGTATCTTGCCAAGACATACCTGGAAGTAAAGAACCGGCCTGTATACCTGTTAAAGGATTCCAGTAAAGAAGAACAAAGGATCATGATGATGCCATTATCACAAAATCTGCGGAGGAAGAGTTATGGACAAGGCTAAGAGATACATTCCTTACCTGCTGCTTACAGCCTTAACACTCTTTTTTTGCCGGATGTTTGTGGGCAGATATGGAATCTTTGGAGCAAAGGTAGACTGGTTCAGTCAGCATAGTGTGCTGCCGGATTATTTCCGGCAGCAATTTTATGCAACCGGAAAGTTATTCCCCGAATTTGCAGCGAATCTGGGCGGCGGCCAGAATATTTACCATTTTGCTTATTATGGACTATATAGTCCGTTGATCCTGCCGTCATATCTGCTCCCGTTTGTGAAAATGTCGGATTATATCATGGCAGTCAGCATAACAGGTCTGACTGCTTCGGTACTGCTTTTTTATTACTGGCTGAAAAGCAGAAAGACGGATACAGGCACTGCTTTTATCCTGTCACTGATGTTCCTGCTGGCAGGACCGATGATCGGTCAGTACAGCGGACAGATCATGTTTGTGGATTATATGCCGTTCTTGTGTCTGGCACTCATAGGTGTGGACCGGTATTTTGAACAAGAAAAAAGTGCCCTTTTTACGGTCAGTGTATTTCTGATGATCATGACCAGTTTTTATTTCAGTATTGGCGGAATGCTGGCACTGGTTCTTTATGGACTGCACCGTTATTTTGAACAAAGAGAAGAATGCGGGGTAACGGTCAGCACTTTTTTGAGGGACGGAGTATGCTTCGTGCGCCCAATGTTTCTGGCAGTACTTATGAGCTGTTTCTTCCTGGTACCGACGGCACTTGCATTAACGGGTGGGAGAAGTAAAGGACAGAACACATCGCTTGCTGCCTTTTTTATTCCGCAGATCGCAGTAGAACGATTTGCTTACAGTATCTATGGAATCGGACTTACGACACTGGTGATCACAGTTCTGCTCACGGGATTGTTGTACCGGAAAGTATATGAAAAGGTACTCACGTATGGATGTGTGATCGTACTTGTGATTCCGGTATTTGCTTACTTATTGAATGGCGGACTTTATATCAGGGATAAAGTCTTTATTCCGTTTCTGCCATTGCTTTGTTATCTGATTGGCATTTATCTGGAAAAGTGCAGGAAAAGCGAACTGTCTTTTATTGCAGGAATGATTCCATATATCATCACAACGGTATCCGTTTATATAGCAAGGAATCAGTTTGCTTCGAAAGGCACAGGGGAAAGTATATGGAAAGCCCTGCTTGCAGAAAGTATTCTGTTTCTGATCTGTTATGTACTGTATTGTGCGATGAAGAGACACCGCAAAGAGACGAAAGAGATTCTGATGCTGGCACTGCCGTCGGTGATATGTCTGGCAGTTACGATGAACACTTTTTATCAGATGAAGCCAGACAGGTACGTCAGCCGCAAACTTTACCGGGATGTTGCGGGAGAACATAACAGATATGCGGTAAAAGAAGCATTAAAAAATGATGATGGATATTACCGCACAGAACAGGTGGGCAATGACGATGAAAATGCAGCAGATTTAAACCGGATCTGGGATGTGGATCAGAATATTACTTCCATCTATTCATCGGCATACAATCCGGACTATCAGACATTCCGTCAGAAGACATTCGGACTGGAAGAACCGTTCCGCAATGGGATGATGCAGTCTGTCTCGAAAAATCCGGTATTCCGCCGGATGCTGGGAGTGCGGTATATCGTATCAGATTCGGATGTGCCGGGATATACTCTGGTTAAGAAATGTGGCACAACCGGTATATATCAGAATAAAGACGCAGCACCGGTCATGTATGCAACAGATTGTGTGATGACGGAAGAGGAATATAAGAAACTTGCATTTCCATATAATCAGACGGTACTTCTGGAATATGCGGTTGTTGAAGAACATACGGAATCTTCAGATCAGAACATAATGACAGCCTATGCGCCGGTTAGTCTGAAAATGGTCAATAATAGAACTACAGGTGGAGCGGAGCAGAAAAATAGAAATGAAATAGAAGGCGTAACGTGGATGCAAGAAACAAAAGATGGTTGGAAGATTCAGGCAAAGAAGATGAAAAAAACAAGATTTTCCATCCGACAGGTGCGGCAGGAAACGGCACAACAACAAGAGGGGCAGAAACAGATTCTTTTCCTGAGCTTCCGGGTGGACAACGCACATCCGAATAAAGACGTGGCAGTCTGGGTCAACGGAATTCGGAACAAACTAAGTGCAACAGATCATGTATATTATAATGAAAATAAAACATTTACCTATGCAGTGCCGTTAAAGGATGGAGAGGATACCATTTCTGTGACATTTGGCAAAGGAAAATATCAATTAAGCCATGTACAGGCATATCTCGGCAGTCTGCCGGAACGGTCAGAATTATTGTATCAGTCAGAAATCCAGGTGGACAAAAAACAGACAGAAGATAACGTGATCCAGGGGACGATTCATGTAAAGAAAGATGGATGGTTTATTACGTCCATCCCTTATGATAAACATTTTAAAATGTTTATTGATGGAAAAGAAACAAAGATACAAAAAGTGAATACGGCATTTCTGGGGTGTAAGATCGAAAGTGGTAACCATGAAGTGAAGATCATCTATCATGCTCCGGGGACAATAACAGGAAAAATCCTGTCTTTGATCGGAATGGCAGGATTTTTGTCACTGCTTGTCAGGGAAAAAAGAAAGAACAGAAGGAAGTTTATTCCACGGTAATAATTAAGAAACGCTGGTGAATAAGTTGCGTATAAAGGAGGCTTATACTATACTGGAAGTAGAAAAGATTCCCAAAGGTGAGGATTTGTAGAGAGGGGGGGATCTCGTGAAACGGAACACCAGACAGCTTTATTTGATGATTTTTGTATTTGCGATAATCATAGCGGCCTATTCCTGCCGGCTGTTGGCCTGGTTTAATATAGGTGGGAATTATCCCAGCTATGTTCGTGCTGCATTGTATTTATTATTGTTTGTCTTGTGGGGGTATTCTCTGGATCAGAGAATCATTCAGAAACCGGTGTTGCACTGTCTTCGACTGATGGATGTCCTGATGCTTATCTGGCTGACTCTGCGTACTTTGAAATATGAGGTGGTTACAGATATGACCGTGGCACGTTATCTGTGGTATCTTTATTATCTGCCGATTATTTTTATTCCACTGTTGGGTGTATATATTGCGATTTTTTTGGGAAAGTCAGAGAATTATCAACTTTCGAAAAAAAGCTGGCTATTATCTTTGATTCCGGCGGCACTGTTTTTGGCTGTTATTACAAACGATCTTCATCAGCAGGTATTTGTATTTGAAAGTGGAATACCGGGAGTGCCGGATAACAAGGTGTTCTTCCATCGTCCGGTCTACTTTGTGATTCTTGTATGGGTAGTTGGCTGTGTGTGTTTCTCTATTGTTCAGCTTTTGAAAAAAACCAGACTTCCAAGTATTGGAAAAAGGAGAATGATGCCTTTTGTCCTAAGCTGCGTGATGCTTTTGTATGGAGTGCTTTATCTTTTGGGATTTCAGGTTGTCCGTGACGTTTTTGGAGATATGAATGTAATGTTTTGTCTCTTTTATGCGGCGATATACGAAAGCTGTATCCACTGTCGAATGATACAGTCTAACACAGGGTATGTTGAATTGTATGAGGCAACAACTCTGGCATCCTGTATCGCAGATCAAAATGGTCATATTCTGCTTCATTCCCGCACAGCCGGAGAGAATATGGTATGTCCACAGGAGGGTGAAAGTATCGTCTGTCCGGATGGAATGCGCATTTCAGCGGCACCGGTTAAAGATGGTTTTGTTATCTGGGGAGATAACGTGCAGCATTTGACGGAACTCCGTGCCCGGCTTGATGAGAATAAGAGAAAAAAAGAGAATAATAAAAAGAAATTAAAGGATGCCTATTTAGTACAGAAGCAGCTGTATGAACTGACTGAAAAGAACCATATTTATGATGAACTGGAAGAAAAACACAAGAAGCAGACCGAACGGATAAAGGAACTTCTTGAACAGTGCAGGAATGCGAAGCCTCCGAAAATGCGGGAGCACATGAAAGAGATCCTGCTGCTCGGTACTTATATCAAGCGAAGCGCAAATCTGTATTTTCTGTCTCAGGAATACGAAAAGCTTCCGCAGCAGGAACTTAGGCTTACGATCGATGAACTGGTGCGCGCGATGAATTCCTGCGAAGTTGAATGTGGTGTGGTCTATTTAACCACAAAACCGATAGCATCCAAAGAGGTTGAGCGCCTGTTTGAACTATTGAAAACAATAACGGAAATGACAATAAGAGAGCTGCATTCACTATTTATTTCTGTATCTGATCAGGAAATGAATCTGTCCGTGGAATGTATGACTGACTTGTCCGAAATTGCCTCTGCGGAGGTGATGGTATGCAGGGAGGATGGATTATGGCTGATTCGTACATTGATAGGAGGAGAGGTAAATGCGTAGATTGAGGCGTTTCGGGTTTAATCGTATCAAAGAAGGATTTGATCAGCTTCCAACGGCAGTCTGCTTTTTTGACAGCGGAGGGGGGATTGTGCTTTGTAACAGGCAGATGTATCGTCTGAGTCATTATTTATTTGAAAGCGATATGCAATACCTTGGTGAAGTTGAGATGGCACTTGCTTTTCCACCGGAAGGTATTCTGCGGCTTTCGAATATGGAAAGTACGTATCGTTTCCCGGATAACACCATATGGCAGTTTGAAAAAACAGAAGTAACGGATCGGTACGGGGAGAATTACATCCAGCTTACAGCCGCAGATGTTACGGAATTATGCCATGCGCTGGAGCAGCTTTTTATAGATAACAAGAAGCTTGCAGAAGATGAAGAAAATTTGCGCAGGCTTTCTGAAAATGTAGAGAAAATAGCCAGGGAGAAAGAACTTTTTGCTGCAAAATCCGAAATGCATGATAGTCTCGCGGCCAGTATTATAGTGATGAAACAGTTTCTTTCCGGAGAGTTTGACGGAATCGATGCGGAGACTGTTCTGCAGGAATGGGAGAAAACCATTGCTTTCAGGGAGACAGAGCATTTACCGGCAAAGAAGAAACTGTTTGACAGTGCAAGAAGCAGTGGGGTGCGTGTGCGGATAAAAGGAAAGGAACCACAGGGGAAAGCGGCAGAGTTAATGTATGCAGCTATGCAGGTATGCCTGAATAATGCAGTTCAATATGCTCATGCAACAGAGTTGGAAGTAAATGTTTTTGAAAATGAAACCAGCTATACTGTGATGATATACAATAATGGCAGGTCTCCTGAGAAAGCAATCAGGGAAGGCGGAGGACTTACCAATCTACGTTACCGGATTGAAACGGCAGGAGGAATGATGCTCGTGCAGAGTTTTCCTGAGTTTGCTTTGGTAATAGAGATTCCCGGACTTGAAAGAAGGGAGAGAGAGGAATGAGTGTGAAACAAATATTAATTGTTGAGGATCAGATGCTTGCCCGCCAGTATTTATGTTCCTGCATAGAAAAAAGCACAGAATGTGAAGTGGCAGGTACTTTGACGCGCGCAGATGCAGCACTACGGCAATGCGGTGAGGGACATATTGATCTGGTGGTAATGGATATTTGTACGGAAAATGATTCGGACGGACTGAATGCGGCCGAATCAATTAAAAAATATTATCCACGGATCAAGATTGTAATGGTGACTTCTATGTTAGAGGGACGTTTTCTGGACAGGGCAAGGAAAATAGGAGCGGACAGTTTCTGGTATAAGGATTCCCCTTCCGGAGATCTCATCGGTGTGATTGAAGGGACACTTGCAGGTGGAAGTTTCTGGCCAGATAAGGTACCGACGGTACAGCTTGGAAATGCACTTTCATGTGATCTTTCTGATCAGGAAATGGAAACCTTGCGTCTGCTATGTGAAGGAAAGACAAATGCTGAGATTGCGGTAAAGCTTCATGTGGCAGAATCATCGGTGCGGACCTATATCCACCGGATGTTAGAGAAAACAGGATACACAAACCGCAATCGTCTGATGGTTGCAGCGGTAAGTAAACGCCTGGTCGTGCCGGGAAGTCAGCTTGATGTATAGGCTGAAAATAGAATACAACTGTAATGTAAAAATTGCTCTGTTTTTTGGAAAAACAGAGCAATTTTTTGGCAAAATGCATATTTGTCCACACTTTTGAGGACAGACAGCACTAGGTTTCTCTGTTACACTGAAGAAAAAATACAACAGGCATATCGGATATATCACGAAAAGAAAGGAGGAATGCTCTGATGCGGAAAATAGTGGTTGATATGCAGAATTTTTTATTTGCTGATTCTGTAGCGACTGCCTTCAGAAATTCGGATTACGAGATCGATGTAGTGCGTACAGAGTCGCCAACGGACACAGTTAAAATGTGTAAGATTTACAAACCGTTTGCTCTTATCATGGAGGTGACGAGTTCTACTCCGTGGAAGTTTTATGAGAGAATGAAGATCCGGGATGAAGTGAAGATGGCGTGTCCGGAATGCAAGATCGCATTTATCGTGGATTCTAATACGGAAAAACAGGCAGCAAAAGACATTCGGGATGCAAAGAAAAACGGTCTCATTGATCAGTTTTTTTATGAATCCATGACTGCCGAATACCTGATGGATCAGATTTATGCAATGTAAGGAAAAATTTATTTCAAAAGGAAAGGGGAAAATATTATGGGACTTATTAAAGCAGGTATGGGTGCTCTTGGGGGTACTTTTGCAGATCAGTGGAAAGAATTTTTCTATTGTGAATCTATGCCGAAGGAGGTACTTGTTGCAAAAGGGCAAAAACGTGTCACCGGACGTTCATCGAATACGAAGGGAAACGACAATATCATTTCGAATGGATCAGGTATTGCCGTAGCGGATGGTCAGTGTATGATCATTGTGGAGCAGGGGAAAGTCGTAGAAGTTTGTGCAGAACCGGGTGAATTTACTTATGATACTTCATCCGAACCGTCCATTTTTTCAGGCAGTCTCGGTGAGAGTATTAAGGAAACATTCAAAACGGCAGGAAAACGTTTTACATACGGAGGAGATACCGGAAAGGATCAGAGAATCTATTATTTTAACACCAAGGAGATTTTGGAAAACCGTTTTGGAACGCCAAATCCGGTTCCATTCCGTGTTGTTGATTCCAAGATCGGACTTGATATTGATGTATCAATCCGCTGCTCAGGTGTATATTCTTACAAGATTGCCGATCCACTGTTATTCTACTCTAACGTTTGTGGAAATGTGGAGCAGGAATACTCCCGTGAGGAACTGGATGCTACACTTAAGACGGAGTTTATTTCTGCTTTGCAGCCGGCATTTGGACATTTGTCAGAACTGGAACTTCGTCCGAACCAGATTGTGACACATAATACAGATCTTGAAAATGCGATGAATACGGCACTTTCAGAAAAATGGGGTGCACTTCGCGGACTGAAGGTTGTAAGTATTGCGCTTGGATCCGTGACACTTCCGGATGAAGATGCAGAACTGATCAAACAGGCACAGCGTACGGCGATCATGCGTGATCCTACAATGGCAGCGGCAACGCTGGTTGGAGCACAGGCTGATGCAATGAAGACCGCAGCCGGCAATCAGGCAGGTGCGATGACCGGATTCATGGGTATGGGCATGGCGATGAATCAGGGCGGCGGTATGAACGCACAGAATTTATTTGCAATGGGTCAGCAACAGGAAGCACAACAGGCCGCACCGCAACCGGTAACTCAGGCAGACGGATGGAAGTGTAGCTGCGGAAACTTTAGCACCGGTAAGTTCTGTACAGAATGCGGATCACCAAAACCGGTAGAGAAAGAAGGATGGATCTGCTCTTGCGGTTCAATGAATAAAGGTAAATTCTGTCAGAACTGTGGATCTAAGAAACCGGAAGGGGCACCGCTTTACCGCTGTGATAAGTGTGGATGGGAACCGGAAGACCCGATGCACCCACCGAAATTCTGTCCGGAATGTGGAGACATTTTTGATGAAAATGACAGACAGTAATATAAGAGAGGAGGGAATGCTGTGTATAGACTTCCATCTGAAGAAAAGGCACATAAAGAAGAGATAGGTGCCCTGATCTTAAGCATTATCATTATTATTGCAGGAATCGGTGGGATGATATATACGAAGAGGCTAAGCTGGGAGTACAAGAATTCAACCGATGTCCGAACGATGGATGCACTCGTTTACAGTTGTAAACAAACAGATGAAAAAGATGATGATGGGGACCGAAAAGAAAAATATAAGGTAAGGTTTACTTATGAAATCGATGGAACGACCTATGATGATTTTAAAACTTGCTATAAAAAAATGAAGAAAGGGGATACTGTGCTGATTACGGTTTACCGGAACTCAAAAGGACAATATAAATTGGAACCGGGGCCGACTCCGGTTTACTTCCTTGCATTCGCTGCAATGATTCCACTGGGTCTCATTGGTTGTATCGTACTAAGTAAAGATATTATCAAGTATTACCGGGAAGAAAAAGAGTAATACAAAAAAAGGCGAAAAGAATGGAAGGAAGGAGGGAAGGATATGAGCCTGTCAGATGCGATATTTTTTGCGGCATTAGTTACGATAGTCTGTGCAATTGGTATTGCTGAAAAAATCATAGATGTGGATATGGATCAGTTTTTGCCGGAGAATTTGAAAAAAGCAAAGGTAAAAAGAATTTTTGCAGAGCGAAATACACCTTTGCAGGGAACAAATGTACAAAAGGAAATCAAAAAAGCTTTTGAGAGCGTGCTGCTTCCTTTGGGAAAAGCAGACAAAAATCTGCTTCCAAAAAGAATGGATATGACTTTTCGAAGGAAAATGGATCATCAGATCAATCTTCTCAGGAAGAGAAAGCTCTGCCGGGATATCCGTCTGACGGATGTGATGCCGTTGCCGAAAAATAATTTCAAAAGATGGAATGATGATGGCAGGGAATGGCGGGAATCTATTTTGCAGTGCAGTTCATTGGAGCGGCTTGTTTCTCCAAAGAGCGGCAAAGTAGTACATCAGATCTATCGGAAAGGCAGCTATCTGCGTATCCTTCAGTCAAGGCATATCCGCCATTCTGACCGCCAGGGTAAGAATAAAGAATTTTATTCGGATAAGCTGATGATTACCTGTCCGTCTTGCGGTGCAGAAGTGGAACTGAGCGGTCAGCAGATCATCTGCTCATATTGCGGTGGTGTGATACAGAGTGAATTCTATGACTGGCAGACGGAAGTGTTTGAGATTTATAAAGAGATGGGTGCAAACATGCGATATACATTGCTTTTGTTTGCCGGATCGATCATCATGTTCATTTGTCTTACCTTTAGTTTTTGGCTCATCAATGATATCGATATTTCGCTTACCATAGGTGTGGTGCTTACCTTGTTTGTGCTTATAGGAATTCTGTCCTTTATTTCCCACGACAGGGCAAAGCAGGAAAAGATGCGGGAAGAGATTGTAAGATATTCTGAAAACTATCTGCGATCCTGTATCAGTGAAGTCCTTTATAAAGAAAAGAAGGAGGATCTGTTGGACTACGGAGTGGATGCGATCGTGCTGAAGAAAGTGGTCAACACCGAACAGACAACGGAAATAACAGTGCAGGTATTTGGAAAAGAAACTTACCTTCCTGAAAAAAAGAAACCTTATACGAAAAAAGTAAAGAAGACACTGGTTCTTCAAAGAGCAAGATATCCGGAAAGAAGAAAGACAGATGGAGCTTTTTTTATAGAAAAGGATTGTCCATCCTGCGGAGCGAATTTTATACCGGATGAGAATAACTGCTGTTCCTTCTGCGGTTATAGCCTGCAGATCGACAATGCAAAATGGAGGATAAAATAAAATCTCAGCAATCCGTTATTCGATGAAAGGAGAATGAATTATGGCAGGATTACAGGAATATAAATGTCCTTGCTGTGGAGGTGCGATAGCCTTTGACAGTACGATCCAAAAGATGAAGTGTCCATACTGCGACACGGAGTTCGAAATGGATGTACTGAAAGGATATGATGCCGAACTGCAGGATGAAGAAGCAGACAATATGGATTGGGAGACCACAGCAGGGGGTGAATGGGAAGAAGGAGAAACAGATGGTTTGCGCACATATGTGTGTAAATCTTGCGGAGGGGAGATTGTAGGCGATGCGAATACGGCGGCAACATCCTGTCCTTTCTGCGATAATCCGATTGTCATGATGGGACAGTTTTCCGGCACCCTGAAACCGGATCTGGTCATTCCGTTCAAGTTGAATAAAAAAGCAGCGAAAGAAGGGCTGGTAAAACATCTGACAGGAAAACGTCTTCTGCCGAAGATTTTCAAGGATCAGAATCATATCGATGAGATCAAAGGGGTCTATGTACCATTCTGGCTTTTTGATACCGATGTAGACGCAAAGGTTCGCTATAAGGCAACCAAGGTGCGTACCTGGAGTGACAGTAATTATAATTACACCAAGACCAGTTACTTTATGGTACACAGAGGTGGAAGCATTGGGTTTGAAGATGTTCCGGTAGACGGTTCTACTAAAATGGCAGATGATCTGATGGAATCAATCGAACCATTCAACTGTGCGGAGGCAGTGGATTTTCAGACTGCTTATCTTGCCGGTTATCTTGCAGATAAATATGATGTGACAGCAGAAGAGAGTATAGATCGTGCGAATGAACGTGTAAAGAAATCAACGGAACAGGCATTTGCTGAAACAGTCATTGGTTACGAAACAGTAACGGCTGAAAATACCAGCGTACAGTTTCACGGCGGAAAAGCTAGATATGCCCTATATCCGGTATGGCTGCTGAATACCACATGGAATGGGAACAGATATACATTTGCAATGAACGGACAGACCGGAAAATTTGTCGGAGATCTGCCGGTAGATAAATCAGCAGCAACCCGTTGGACGCTTATACTGGCGGCTGTGTTTACTGCAGTAACTTACGGTGCTGCAACACTTCTTCATTTATTCGGACTGTTTTAGGGGGTGACGAAAATGAAAAAGAAAATGATATCACTTTTGCTTATTCTGGCCCTGTGTCTGGGTATGACAATTTCAGTTTCAGCCGATGATACAGGCGGATTTGCAAATGAATATTGCCGTGTGCAGGATCAGGCAGAACTTATGACGTATAGTGAGGAAGCGGAATTAAATGATATGCTTGATGAACTAAGTGTTCGTCAGAAAATGGAAGTTGTTGTGGTGACAACGAATACGCTGGATGGAAAAACAGCAGAAGAATATGCAGACGATACATATGATTATGGAAACTTTGGATATGGGGCAGATAAGGACGGAGTCCTGCTTCTCGTCAGTGTAGGAGAAGAGAACATTTGCTGTATTTCAACCTGTGGTTACGGGATTACAGCTTTTACCGATGACGGCATCGAATATATTTTGAAAGAGATGAAGGGCGATTTACACGATGAAAAGTACTTCGCAGCATTTCAGACATTTGTCAATCTGTGCGATAAATTCATTACACAGGCAAGAAGCGGGGAACCTTTTGGAGGAAAAAGCCTTCCAAGAGAACCATTATCGCCGATCTGGATCCTGATTTCCTTTGGAGTCGGAGTTATTCTGTCGCTTATTATCGTAGGCAGGATGAAAGCGCAGCTGAAAACGGTGCGTTTTCAGACGACGGCAGGCAGTTACGTAAAAGATGGTAGTCTGGATATTACAGAAAGCAGAGATATGTTCCTGTATGAAACAATTTCAAAAACGGCGAAAGAAAAGAAGAGTTCTTCTGGTGGCAGCAGTACACATACTTCTTCTTCAGGAAGAACCCATGGCGGCGGCAGTAGTAAATTCTAGGAAAAAGAAAGTAAAGCACATATTGCATTGTTTGCAAAGGATATGGTTATAAAATAAAGAATCTTAACAAGATCTTAGCGAAAGAAAAATAGATAGGATCAGAATTTTGTGATAATATAATGAATATATTGAATAGTCAGAAAACTGTAGAAAAATTAACGCAGAAAGGCATGGATAGTTATTGAAATTATATTGGACAAAATTAATGGAGAAATTAAAAGAGTCATTGGAAGCGGTGGTGCCGATCATTGTGATCGTATTGATTTTAAGCTTTACGATCGCACCGGTGCCGCCGGGCATTCTGATGGCTTTTATTATTGGAGCAATTCTTCTGATAGTAGGAATGATGTTCTTTACACTGGGCGCAGAGATGTCGATGACGCCGATGGGAGAGCGGATCGGAACCCGGATCGCACAGTCGAAAAGGCTGCCGGTGATCATCGGGTTGTGTTTTATACTTGGATTTATCATCACAATATCGGAACCGGATCTGCAGGTGCTGGCCGGACAGGTACCTTCGGTATCAAATATGACACTGATCCTGGCGGTTGCCGTGGGAGTCGGAATTTTTCTGGTGGCCGCTGTATTGCGTATGTTATTTTCAAAACCGCTGTCCTATATGCTGCTGATCTTTTATCCGGTGGTGTTCATCCTGACTTTTTTTGTATCGAAGGATTTTCTGGCGATTGCATTTGATTCGGGTGGTGTGACAACCGGACCGATGACGGTGCCGTTCATCATGGCACTGGGAATCGGATTCTCTGCGGTGCGTAGTGATAAATATGCGGAGACGGACAGCTTTGGTCTGGTATCGTTGTGCTCGATCGGTCCGGTGCTGGCGGTACTGCTTCTTGGTATTATCTATCATCCACAGGGCGGCAGTTATTCCGAGACTGTGATACCGGATGCAGAGACATCTGTAGCATTATGGAAATTATTCGAGTCCGGAATCCCACATTATATGAAAGAAATCGGTGGTTCACTGCTTCCGATCATTCTGTTCTTTGCATTCTTTCAGGTAGTGTCCCTGAAACTGAAAAAGAAGACGCTGATTAAGATTTTAGTCGGTATCCTGTATACATACATTGGACTGGTATTATTCCTGACAGGGGTAAATGTAGGATTTATGCCGGTAGGTAATTATCTGGGACAGGTGATCGCAGGGCTTCCTTACCGCTGGGTGATCATCCCAATCGGTATGCTGATCGGTTACTTTATCGTAAAGGCAGAGCCGGCGGTATATGTGCTGATGGAGCAGGTGGAAGAACTGACATCCGGAGCGATACCGGGAAAAGCTATGGGACTCAGTCTGTCACTTGGCGTTGCATTTTCCCTTGGACTTGCGATGATACGTGTGCTGACAGGTATTTCAATCCTGTGGTTTCTGGTGCCGGGATATGCACTGGCACTGATCCTGACATTATTCGTGCCGAAGATATTTACGGCGATCGCATTTGACTCAGGTGGTGTTGCATCCGGACCGATGACAGCAACTTTCTTACTTCCGTTTGCACAGGGAGCTTGTGAAGCAGTTGGCGGAAATGTAGTGACCGATGCATTCGGAGTCGTGGCAATGGTAGCAATGACACCGCTTATCACGATACAGATCCTGGGTGTGGTGTATCAGTATCAGGAGCATAAGAAAGACAAAGAAGAGATGCTCGCAGAGCCGGTCAAAGTACTGCCGTTGGAGGCATATGGGGATGCGGATATCATAGAGTTGTAAGGGAGAATTCATGAGCAAGGTATATATGATGGTGACCATCACAAACAGAAATAAACGAAAAGACTTCCGGACATTTTTTAAAGAGTACGGACTTCCAGTATTCCTGGAAACGACCGGAAGAGGGACGGCACAGAGTGAAGTACTGGATTATTTCGGTCTGGAAGAATCAGAAAAGTTATTATTTCTTGCAATCGTTACAGGAGAGACGTGGAAAAAGCTGCGCCGGGGACTGATCACGAAGATGCTGATCGATGTACCGGGGACGGGGGTATCGTTCATCGTGCCGCTTAGCAGCGTGGGCGGAAGAAAGCCACTGCAGTTTCTTGTAAATGAACAGGAATTTGAAAAAGAGGAGGAGACAGCGATGAAAGATACAGATTATGAACTTCTGGTAGCAATCGCGAATCAGGGATATATCGATACAGTCATGGATGCGGCAAGAGCAGCAAAAGCCGGCGGAGGGACTGTGATCCACGCCAAAGGAACCGGAATGGAGCTTGCAAAGAAATATCTAGGGGTGTCATTGGTGGAAGAAAAAGAAGTCATCCTGATCGTAACGAAGAGCAGAGAGAAGAACCAGATCATGAAAGCAATCATGGAGCAGGCCGGTCTCGACAGCAAAGAACGTACGATAGTGTTCTCGCTGCCGGTGACCAGTGTTGCGGGGATACGAATGCTGGAGGAAGATATTCAGGATGATTTGTTATAGGTTGCCTGAAAATTTTATGGAATTCAGTATTTTATACAAATCTTTTTTTAATACATCATTTTCAATATCTTGCACTGCATTGAAACATCGGACGCCTACTCCGATAATATAATCACCATTTTGAATATATGCCTGTTCAAAAGCAATCGTTTTTTGTTCCTTTTTGAATCCGAGGGCATGTAAAAGATATGATACAGGATTCTGGGATGGAGAGATGAATTCTTCAACCGGATCATATGGCCAGTACACTGTAACTTCATTGCAGGTATGCCCATCTACTGTAAATGTGTCGTTTAAGGTTATCTTTTTAATCACAGAATCCGTGGAAACATTTAACAGGTAGTCCATATCAATGTCGCAATCGTCAGTGATTGCTACACCTTGCTTTTTATAAGAGATAATCTCAAGAGTAAATACTTCTTCATCTAAGTCATCAGAGGATAAAATAATTGTGTATGAAGCTTCGTTTTTATCTGTACAATTATCTGTATCGATATGGTATCCATCTGGAACGGTATAGGTCAGAAGCTGATTGATATTTTCACCGGTGTAATTTACCGGCGTTTCCTGTGAGGTTTTGTCAGTTTTGGAACTGCTACAAGAGGCTGAGACTATCGTGATAAGTGAAATTATAATGAAACTTGTAAAAAGATATTTGCCTTTCATAGTAACCACCGCTTTCTTTTGAAACATTCTTTTTGTGGAACGAGAGAAAATGATAAGTTATATAAGGGGTTTGTTGATAATTTATTATATCATATAACCGTTAAACAAGCATCATATTTTGCGAAAGAAAAAAGAAACGACGAACGCCACAAACCTTTCGGCCTGTGGCGTTCGTTGTCGTTATAGTTATCTAAAGGAATGAGAGTAAAGTGTTGCACCGGATTCCCGGTGTGCTACTTTATGAGGGGGGAGATAGTTGAATTTGTCTCTCTCAACTATCTGAGTTTATTATAAAAAACAAATATGTCTAAAGTATGTTAAATTCCTTAAAGAAATCGGAAAAATCTTAAGAAGAACTTAAGAGGATATAAATAATCTGAAAACGCTACAGGACTAGATGGAACTATACTAATAGAATTAATATAGTTGATTATTCGATGACGCTGTGATATGATACGGACAGGGAAACCAAAAGCAGGCGGCTACCCTCCAACTTCGGAGGGATAAAAACACCCTCCAGACGAAAGAAAGGAGGGCGATGCAATGGTTACATATTCTGACATGATTCAGTTTTGTATATTCATTGTTGCCCTTGTAAGTCTTTGTTATGAGATTTTCAAGGGAAAACGAAGATAGCCGCCAACTACTGCGAATAGTTGACGACTACATAGTTTAGTTAGTTCAATAATTAAGGGTAGCCGCTTGTGGTTTCCCTCTTTGTATTTTCAATATAACATATCTGATAAATAGATTCAAGCAGATCAGAAAATTATTATTTTTATTTTTTCAGATTTATTTTTTCAAAAAAATAAACCTGAAAAAGCAGTTGACTTTTTCACTAAAATCGAATATTATATATAAAATCTCTTTGCACTGAATATATCCAATACGGATAAGGGATAACAGTACAAACTGATCAGGCTACATTCATTTTTTACAAGAATAATATTGGAAAAATGATGTGCATGCCGGGCCGGTCGATTACCGGCAGCAGATGAGACGATATATCATACATCTGTGGGACAGTAAGTAGAAAGTTCCACAGGTGTATTTTTTTGCATAAAAGCAGTCTTGCAAATAGAATACTGAGGAACAGTAGTCTCACCTCAGGTGCCATAGGAGACATGACATTATTAAAAATGGAGGTTATCTTATGACAAGTCAAAAACAACAATTAAATGAACAGAAAATGATTAATCATTTATCAACCGTGGGAATTCTTGGAAATGTTATTCTGACAGCGTTCAAACTACTGGCAGGAATTATCGGGCATTCGGGAGCCATGATATCCGATGCGGTTCATTCATTATCGGATGTGGTTGCCACATTCATTGCATTTCTCGGGGTAAAATTATCTAAGAAATCGGCGGATAACGAACATCCATACGGTCACGACAGACTGGAATGTGTAGCATCGATGGTGCTTGCAGTCATTCTTCTTGCAACGGGTATTGGTATTGGAATGAGTGGTGTGAAGACGATCATAGCCGGTGATTACAGTCACTTGAAAGCGCCGGGAGTGATCGCACTGGCGGCAGCTATCGTGTCAATCCTTACAAAAGAAGCTATGTTCTGGTATACCAGACATTATGCGAAGATTCTGGATTCCGCTGCATTTATGGCAGATGCATGGCATCACAGATCGGATGCATTTTCTTCTGTAGGTTCTCTGATCGGTATCGGGGGAGCCATGCTGGGATTTCCGGTACTTGATCCACTGGCAAGTGTGATCATCTGTATCTTCATATTAAAAGTTGCATTTGATATTTTCAAAGATGCGCTGGATAAGATGCTGGATACATCCTGCAGTGAAGAATACGAAGAAAAGATTGCAGATTACATCCGGAAGACGAAAGGGGTTGTGCGTCTGGATCTTTTAAGAACAAGAATGTTTGGTAATAAAGTATATATTGATGCGGAGATTGCGGTAGATGGTACGCTTTCTTTGAAAGATGCACATGCAATCGCAGAGACGGTACATGATAATGTAGAAAAGGAATTTGCTAATACAAAGCACATCATGATCCATGTGAATCCGGCATAAAATGAGGAAAAAGAAGAACCGGCGTGGATAACATTTCTGAAAATGAGATGCGTTGTGGATAAATAAAAAAGAGCAGTAAATACGAGAAATTACAGTATTTACTGTTCTTTTTCATATGTTTTCCAAGTGGTGAGTTCTGAAAATGATTGTTTTTTACGAATCATACCCCCGCACATACACAAAACTATCCGAATCATTCTCACGGTTCATTGTATAATGATGATTCAGCATCGCTTCGATCAGATCCTGTCCCTGGTTTTCGACAGCGACAAGCTTCATATCCAATGCTTCTTCCAGTTCTTGTACGGTTATGTCATCCAGAAAGACCTGTTCCCCGCTTCGCAACATATTACATGTAATCAGAAGCGTATCACCAAGATCGATACCGGATGCTTTCTTTTCCAGAAGCTGTTTTTTGAGGTCCTGTCCGGTAATCAGTCCGGATACGGTAACCGTCTCCCCAAAGAAATCATTGCGGATGGCGAAGACGTTGATCTTTATATTCGGAAATGCTTTCATAATCTCATCGGCAAATCCGGCGAGCGTACTGTAAGCAAGTTTTCCGGTAGCTATGGTCAGTGTACGCTTTGTCTCAGCTTTCCATGTTTCATATTCATCACTTTTTATAAGAGTATCCAGTGCATCCTGGAATTCGGTTTTTAACAGACGCATCATACCGACTCCGTTTTCCAACTGGATATAACCATCGTAGCGTTCTTCTTCCGGAAAGTCCCGTTCTGCCAGAATATACCACTCATCACTGGCCTGGATAAAGTGAAGTCCGTACTCGTCATAGAATTTTGGCTGATAGCTTTCAATCATATCAATGACCTCACCGGCTTCTTCTTTGGTAAAGAGTTCCAGCGGATAGAGTCCTTCCCGGTATTTGGTAAGTCCGGCCGGAACGACAGAGACACTTCTCATAAAAGGAAGATAATGAGAAAGATCTTCGATGGAACGCTTTAATTCATCCTTATCATTTACTCCTTTACAAAGTACGATCTGTCCGTTCATCTCGATATGTGCTTCGTACAGATCCTCTAAGAACTTAAGTTTTTCTCCTGCAAACCGGTTATGGAGCATCTTGCAGCGCAGTTCCGGATTGGTTGTCTGTACGGAGATGTTGATCGGGGCCAGCTGCATGTGGATGATACGGTCGATATCGGCCTGCTTCATATTTGTCATGGTAATATAGTTTCCTTGCAGGAAGGAAAGTCTGGAGTCATCATCTTTAAAGTATAATGTCTCACGCATGCCTGGCGGCATCTGGTCGATGAAGCAGAACATACACTTGTTACTGCAGGAACGGTATTCGCTCATCAGGCCATTTTCAAATTCAACTCCCAGTTCATCATCATAATTTTTATCAATCTCCAGAAGCCATTCTTCCCCGGAAGGCTTACGGATAAGGACTTCGACGTATTCGTCTTTCATAAGGTAACGGTAGTCGAAGACATCTTCAATTTTCTGCCCATTTATTTTTAACAGTATGTCGCCAGGTTCGATTTCCAGTTCTTCTGCGATCGAACCCGGATAGACGGTCTGTATCAGGTGTTCTTGTTCTCTTTTATTCACAAATAGGGTCCTCCGTTTAAACATTTGCTCATATAGACAAAATGATAGCTTATTCTGACGGTAAGTGCAAGGTAAGATTTTGAAATACCGGGGGTAATTTTTGGATAAATTGATGAAAAAACAGTAATTGACGAGAATGATTTTTCTACGTGATGTGAAAAAATGCATTTTCATGTAAATATAAGATTGTAATCAGCTGTTCAACGTGACATAATAAGAAAGGAAAAGTTAAGAATATTTTAAAAGAGTGTTAAGTGAGTGTAAAATTAGCTGACAACAAAGGAGAAAATTATGGAAATATTTTCTATGGTATTGTCATTGTTAAGCGGAGTTGCTTTGTTCCTGTTTGGAATGTCCCTGATGGGAGATGGACTGAAACAGGTTGCCGGTAACAAACTGGAAGCATTCCTTTACAAAATGACAAACACACCGCTGAAAGGGGTAGCACTTGGTACGGCAGTAACCAGTGTAATTCAGTCATCTTCTGCAACAACGGTTATGGTTATCGGATTTGTTAACTCCGGTATGATGAAGCTGAAACAGGCAATCGGTATCATCATGGGAGCCAATATCGGTACCAGTATTACAGGATGGATCTTATGTCTTTCTTATATTGATGGATCCAATGGAATTGCGAAGATATTATCGTCCGCAACAATAGCGGCAGTTGTAGCAGTGATCGGTACGATCATGCGGATGATCTGTAAAAGAACGACACACAAGAACATCGGTAATATCATGCTTGGTTTTGCTATTCTGATGACAGGAATGCAGACAATGAGTGGTGCGGTTACACCATTAAGAGAGAGTAAAGTATTTATTGATATGCTGACGATGTTCTCGAATCCAATCGCAGGTATCTTAGTAGGTATTGCGTTTACAGCCGTACTGCAGAGCGCATCTGCTACCGTTGGTGTATTGCAGGCTTTGTCGGTAACAGGAATCCTTACATTTTCCAGCGCATTTCCGATTATTCTTGGTATCGGTGTGGGAGCATCCTGTCCGGTACTGGTCTCAGCGATCGGAGCAAATAAGAATGGTAAGAGAACCGCACTTGTGTATTTATTAAATGATACCTTTGGAATGTTGATCTGGTCGATCGGATTTTATGCGATCAATGCATTTGTCCATTTTGATTTTCTGGACAATATTATGTCGCCGGTATCGATTGCCCTGTTGAACACCGTGTTCCGTCTGGTAACGGTATGTGTTCTGTTCCCGTTTATTAATAAACTTGAGAAGCTGGTATGCTGGCTGGTAAAAGACAGCGCAGAAGAACTGGAAGATGAAGCAGACTTTGATCTTCTGGAAGAGCGTCTTCTTGCGTATCCTGCACTGGCAATCGGGCAGTGTCACAGAGCAATGAGCGGCATGGCGAAGAAGCTTCGTAAGAATGTTAACCGTGCAATGAATCTTCTGAATGAGTACCAGCAGAGTAAGTTCGACAAGGTTCAGAAAAAGGAAGACCTGATCGATAAGTATGAAAGCCGTCTTGGTGATTATCTGATCAAGCTGACAAAGCATGAGATGAATACAGCACAGACAAGACAGGTTTCACTTTATCTGCATACGATCAATGACTTTGAACGTATCGGAGATCATGCTTCTTATATTGCATATATGTCCAGTGATATGCATGAGAATAAGACACAGTTCTCAGAGGATGCATGGGACGAACTGAATGTTGTCATGGAAGCGGTACGTGAGGAGATCAATCTTACATGTAAGGCATTCCTTGAGAACGATAAAGAGATGGCACAGAGAGTAGCACCGCTTGGTATGGTCATTACAACACTGTGTGATGAACTGAAGATGCGTCATGTGGAACGTATGAGTAGTGGTGGATGTGGTCTGGAAGAAGGAACAGTATTTACAGATATCCTGAACAGCTTTAACCGTATTGCAGCGCACTGTGCAAGTGCGATGGTTGCACTTATGAACAGTGATAAAGAGAATATGGATACACATATCCATGATTCGAAGGTATATCCTTCTGACAGCGCTGAATATAAGACTTATCTGAATGAATATAATCAGAAATATGAGATCAAAAAAGACGGGGAACATATGAGAAGTATGGAACCGGAAGAGGTTGAATAAAAATCTGGATAAATACAAGTGTCCGGTATTGGGAAGATTGCAGGAATGATTCCTGAAAACATATCATATGAATAAAAAACGTGAACCTGGTAAGCAGAAGCTTTTGGTTCACGTTTTTTTATACTCAAGTATGAAAGAGAACCTGCCGGAGCCGGATTAGCGGTTCCGGTATTCTCTTGGAGACATCTGATATTCTTTTTTAAATAACCGGTTAAAATAAGACAGGTTATTAAATCCCGTGCGTTCCGAGATAGAAAGGATACTGTCATCTTCGGTAAGTAAAAGCCTGGCTGCAATTGTAAGCCGGTAACCATTCAGATAGCTGGTAAAGGTTGTATGCAGATGCTGTTTGAAGAATTTCATAAAATGAGATTCGGAAAACCCCATGTAATCTGCGGCAATTTGAATTGTGATCTCTTCGGCGTAATGCAACTCAATATAAGAAACGATCTGCTTGACCTTCTCCAGAGATTTGCTGCGGTTAAATGTAACCGGTGCCTCCTGACTTGAGAACAGGAGATAGAAAAAGTGAAACAGATGTCCCTTTACAGACAATTCATAATAATGCGGCTTCCTGCTGCAGAGCTGGTCGATGGTCTCAATGCAGGAAGAAAGCTCCTGATGGCAGGAAAATGAATCATCAAAAAGCCACGGAAGTTCATATTCCAGTGAAAAATAAGGATGAAAATATCCAACCGTACAGGGATCAGAATCATCAGAATACAGAAGGCTTGTCTGGAACAGGATATTTTCATATTCCATACGGTCTTTTCCGTGCTGTGCGATAGAGTGAAGCTGGCCGGGGCGTACCAGGATAATATCACCGGCTTTCACAACTTTGGGTTCGGTGTCAACGGAAATGATACCGCATCCTTTTTTTATCACAATAATCTCCACGTCATTATGCCAGTGAAGAGGAACCTGTGTGAAATCCAGAGGAATCGAGCACAGATAAGTATTATAAGGAAACTGGATGCTGACGTGTTTTTTTGTTTCGTGCAGGTTCTCGTAGGTAAGTGTATTCATGATATTTTGATACATCCTTTCTGTGGGGAGATAAAGGTTAAAATAATGGTTCATCAGTTTTTTTACAAATCAGGCAGCAAAGGAACTGTGAATAGCTGACTGATTTCATAAAAGTCAAATATTTGATAGTATTGTATTACTTTTTACTATTATGATGCAAGAGAAAAGAGATAGAATGTAGCTATAATATCAGTGTAAAGAAAATTGATAAAGAACTTACGGAGTGTCAGAGAAGAAAAGAAGAGCAAGACAGTCCGGATAAGAAGAATGGAATCAAAATAGATTCCGGTTATATGAAACAGCACATATGCAGGAGGTACAATATGAATTTCTCAGAAAAGTTACAGCAGTTACTTGGTAAATCAATCAAAGATGCGTCTAACGAGGAGATCTACGCAGCACTTCTTAGTACAGTAAAAGAAGCCGCAGCAGACAAAGGAAGAAATATTTCAGAAAACGGAAGAAAAGTTTATTATATATCAGCAGAGTTCCTGATTGGAAAACTGTTATCGAACAACCTGATCAACTTAGGTGTCTATGAAGAAGTAAGAGAACTTCTGGCAGCAAATGGAAAAGACATCTGTGAGATCGAAGAAGTAGAACCAGAACCGTCACTTGGTAACGGAGGACTTGGAAGACTGGCAGCATGCTTCTTAGATTCTATCGCAACACTTGGTCTGGAAGGCGATGGTATCGGACTTAATTATCACCTTGGACTGTTCAAACAGGTATTTGAAAACCATAAACAGAAAGAAACTCCAAATCCATGGATTCAGAATACAAGCTGGCTGACAGAGACAGGAATCGGATTCGACGTACCGTTCAAAGATTTCAGCCTGCATTCAAAATTATATGATATTGATGTAACAGGATATGAAAATGGAACAAACAAACTTCACCTGTTTGATATCGAATCTGTAAATGAGAATATCGTAGGCGATGGCATCTCATTTGACAAAAACAACATCCGTGAGAACCTGACACTGTTCTTATATCCGGATGACAGTGACAAGCAGGGAGAACTGCTCCGTATCTATCAGCAGTACTTCATGGTAAGTAACGGGGCACAGTTCATCTTAAAAGAATGTGAAGAAAAAGGATACCCGCTGGAAGACCTTGACAAGCACGTAGTCATCCAGATCAATGATACACATCCATCAATGGTAATCCCTGAGCTGATCCGTCTTCTGACAGCAAGAGGAATCTCTATGGATAAGGCGGTTGAGATCGTGACAAATACATGCGCATATACCAACCATACAATCCTTGCAGAAGCACTGGAAAAGTGGCCGGTTGATTATCTTGAGGCAGTTGTTCCACACTTAATGCCAATTATCCGTGAACTGGCAGCAAGAGTAGCAGCAAAATACGACAACAAAGACGTACAGATTATTGATGAGTGGAACCGTGTACACATGGCAAGAATGGATATGCATTATGGATTTAGTGTAAATGGTGTAGCCGCCCTTCACACAGAGATTTTAAAAGATGTAGAATTAAAGCCATTCTATGACATTTATCCGGAAAAATTCAATAATAAGACAAACGGTATCACTTTCAGAAGATGGTTAATGCACTGTGATAAGAAACTCGTAGAGTGGATGGATAAATACGGAGTGGGCGAATTCCGTAAAGATGCAGCAAAACTGGAAGGACTTCTTGCCCAGATTGATAACGGAGAAGCACTTAAGGAACTCCTGGATGTAAAACAGCAGAATAAGACAGCATTAAAGGAATATCTGGAAAAAGAATCAGGAGTCGTATTGAACGACAATGCAATCTTCGATATCCAGATCAAACGTCTCCATGAGTATAAGAGACAGCAGATGAATGTCCTGTATATCATCTACAAATATCTGGACATCAAGGCAGGAAATAAACCAAAGAGACCAATCACAATGATCTTCGGTGCAAAAGCAGCACCTGCATACATCATTGCAAAAGATATCATCCATGTAATCCTGTGTCTGCAGGAACTGATCAAGAATGACCCGGAAGTTTCACCGTATCTGCAGGTTGTCATGGTAGAAAATTACAATGTAACAATGGCGGAAAAACTGATTCCGGCATGTGAAGTATCAGAGCAGATCTCACTGGCTTCCAAAGAAGCAAGTGGAACAGGTAACATGAAGTTCATGTTAAACGGTGCGGTAACACTGGGAACAGAAGACGGAGCAAACGTAGAGATCCACCAGCTTGTTGGTGATGAGAATATCTACATCTTCGGAGAAAGCAGTGATCAGGTTATCGAGCACTATGCAAAGGCCGACTATGTGGCTGCAGATTATTATATCAATGACGAGGATATCCGCAGATGGGTAGATTTCATCATCAGCCCTGAGATGCTTAAGATCGGAGATGTACGTACACTTCTTGAGATCCATGCAGAGCTGATCCAGAAAGACTGGTTCATGACACTTCTGGATGTTAAAGAATATGTACAGACTAAGGAAAGAGTATTCGCAGACTATGAAGACCGTATGACATGGGCTAAGAAGATGATTGTCAATATCGCAAAAGCAGGATTCTTCTCATCAGACCGTACGATCGCAGAGTATAACAGAGATATCTGGCATGTATAAAAGTTGTGAATAGAAAAAGGAATGAATGTAAGGAGCTGCTCTATGCAGTTCCTTGCGAAGCTGTAGAAAAAATATATAAGAACGTAAAAAAGGATGCATGGACGTGCATCCTTTTTTTGAGAGAATAATGAATGAGGCTTTTCTTTACGATATGCCACTTCGTTATTATAGTAACACATATAAAAGAAATGTATAGACTTTTACGTCTTCCTTAACACCTTCTTAGCATGTTACTATTTATACACCTGGCAAATAGTAATAGTAACGATTTTGTCAATGCTTCGCATTCCGATTGGAAAAATCATACGGAATTATTTCTGCTAGACCTCGTTTTCGTCTTCGCACATACGGTAGCCGACTCCTACTTCGGTAAACAGGAACTGTGGCTGTGACGGATTGCGTTCGATCTTGCGGCGGATATTGGCCATATTAACACGCAGGATCCGGTTGTTACTGTCTGTATATGGACCCCAGACGTTAGCCATTACAGAGGCATATGTTATAACCTTTCCGGAGTTTTTTGCAAGGTAAGCGACGATCTTATATTCTACCGGTGTCAGATGGATCTCTTCACCATCCAGAGTCACCATTCTTTTTTCAAAATCCAGTACCAGTCCCTGACATTTATAAGGACGGATATATAAAGGAGAGTTCGATGTCATGCGGTTGCTGTGGCGCAGGGATGTACGGATTCTTGCCAGTAGCTCAGAAGTACCAAAAGGTTTGGTAATATAATCGTCTGCACCAAGATCCAGAGCAGTCACTTTATCATGCTCCCCGGTTCTTGCAGAGATGACGATGATCGGGCAACTGGTCCATTTGCGGACGGAAGAGATGATCTCATTGCCGTCCATATCCGGAAGACCAAGATCTAAAAGAATCAGGTCCGGACATCCTGAGTTGATAATGGCAAGAGCTGCTTTTCCAGAATCGGTAGTAGTGGTTTTATATCCGTTGGATTTTAATGTTTTGGACATAAAATCCAGGATATTTTTTTCGTCTTCTATGATTAAGATTGAATAACTGTCATTCATAACTAAGCTTCCTCCTTCGGTAATGTAAATGAAAACTGGGCACCGCTGTCGTGATTACGTGCGGTAATCTGTCCGCCGTGAGCCTGGACAATCGTATTACAGATGGAAAGGCCGATTCCCATTCCACGATGCGTATCCGAGATCTTGGGGGCAGTATATTCCCCTTTTAATATCAGAGAAATTGCATGTTCATCAATCCCTTTTCCATAATCCATCACATGAAATGTAACATAGTCGGCTTCTTCGGTGATCTTAAGATCAATAGGAGCGGTACTTTCGGAATGTACGAAAGCATTTTCCATCAGATTCATAAGCACCTGTTCAATCAGAAGTGGATCCATAGGGATGATCAGTACAGCTTCAGGGGCCTGTACGTGGATCTTGATATCCGGGATACGTTTTTTTAAGCGGATGATTGCTTCTGATACCACTTCTTCTACGACTTCATCTTCTTTTTTTACCGTGCCGGTATCATCCTGGATACGTGTAACGGACAGAAGATTTTCGACCATATTTAAAAGCCAGTGGGAGTCCTCGTTAATCGTAGATACAAGGCTTAATTTTTCCTGGTCCGACAGATCTTTATAATTTTCTATAAAAGAATCCGAGGACCCGATAATTGAAGTAAGCGGTGTACGCAGATCATGGGAAATCGCACGCAGCAGATTGGCACGTATACGTTCTTTTTCTACTTCGCTGATCTCACGTTCACGTTCCAGTATCATCTTATCCTGTTTTTTGAGCTGCGTGGTCATTGTGCATACAATCAGCGCAATAGACAGCATAACAAGAAAGGTAACAGGATATCCACTCAGTGTAAAATTCACCGTAAAATACGGAAATGTAAAACACCAGTTAATAAATACAACGCAGAACAAAGAAGAAATAATACCATAAAGATAACCGGTTGTAAATCTTGCAATGATGATAAGAGCAAGATTATAGATCAGTGCAATATTAGCGGGATCGCTTCTGGTAACATGGAAAAATGAAAAAGACAAAAAAGATGCCAGTATCAGAATCCCAATTGTAAAGAGAATATCATGAAGGATATGATGTTTGGATAACAAAGAAGAGGATTGTTTCATAAGTTCTCCTTTCCCTGGCTGCGGTACAGACAGGATTTTTGAATTTAACTCTGGCATCATTATATCATCAATTTCAATAATATAAAGATGCAGGAGGCAAAAGGCCGGAAAACATTGGAGTACGATTCATTTTTCAGACACACGCAGGTGGCGGGTTCTGCAAAGTTTGAAACCTACTCAATATGAAAGGTATCATAAATTTGTTCGGTTTGTACTGAATTTAATGCGTAATTGACGAAAATTTGTGTGATAATAAGATGTAAAATATGATATTATGACACAAGAAGTAATTAAGTAGAAGTGAACAGGAGGAATGAACAATGCAGTGTACCAGAAATGTAACAGATCATGTGATCTGGGTAGGCGCAAATGATAGAAGATTAAATTTATTCGAGAACTTATTTCCAATTCCAAGAGGGGTATCTTATAATGCATATCTGATCAGGGATGAGAAGAATACGCTGATGGATACAGTAGATGCATCCGCATCAGAACAGTTTATTGAAAATGTAAAATATGCACTGAACGGGGAGAATCTTGACTATCTCGTAGTGCAGCATATGGAACCGGACCACTGTGCGAATATCCAGAGAATCCTTGAAATATATCCGGATGCAAAGGTAGTAGGAAATGCAAAAACCATGCAGATGATCGGACAGTTCTTTGAGGCGGATCTGGAAGGAAGACAGGTAGTTGTAAAAGAAGGCGATACACTGGAACTTGGAAGCCATACACTGCACTTTGTAATGGCACCGATGGTTCACTGGCCGGAAGTTATGGTTTCCTATGAAGATTCTGAAAAAATCCTGTTCTCAGCAGATGCATTCGGAACTTTTGGCGCATTGAACGGTAATTTGTTCAATGATGATGTGGATTTTGAAAAAGACTGGATCGATGATGCAAGAAGATACTTTACCAATATTGTTGGAAAATATGGCATGCAGGTACAGGCGCTTTTAAAGAAAGCATCCGGACTGGATATCCAGATGATCTGTTCTCTTCACGGACCAGTATGGAGAAGCAACCTGAATTATTTTATCGAAAAGCATGACAAATGGAGCAGATACGAGCCGGAAGATCAGGCAGTTGCAATCATCTATGGTTCAATCTATGGACATACAGAACAGGCAGCAGATGCACTTGCTGCGAAGCTTGGTGCAAAGGGCATCAAAAATATTGCAGTATACGATGCATCAAAGACAGATGTATCAGAATTGATCGCAGAGATCTTCCGTGTCAGTCACGTAGTGATCGCATGCCCGACTTATAATGGAGGCATCTATCCGCCAATTGAGAATCTGCTTGCACATATGAAGGCACTGGCAGTACAGAACAGAACGGTAGCCGTTATGGATAACGGAACATGGGCTGCAACAGCCGGAAAGCAGATCGTAAAACAGTTAGAAGAGATGAAAAATATGACAATTCTGGATCAGAAACTGTCTATCAAATCTGCATTAAAAGCAGACCAGGAAGATGTATTAGATGCATTTGCACAGCAGATTGTGGATGCAATGTAATTGCTATGCATAAGGAAGATGATGACAGAAGATAACAATGTCGGATGTTATGCCAGAAAAAGAGAGATATCGAGTGGAGGTCGGTAGAATGAACAATTACACAAGAGAAGACATATTAAGAATGGTAGAAGAAGAGGATGTAGGATTTATCCGCTTACAGTTTACAGACATTTTCGGAACCATGAAGAACATTGCGATTACCACAAGCCAGTTAGATAAAGCTTTGAATAACGAAATCATGTTTGACGGCTCATCGATCGAAGGATTTGCAAGAGTGGAAGAATCGGATATGTATCTGTATCCGGATCTGAATACATTTGAGATATTTCCGTGGAGACCACAGCAGGGAAAGGTTGCACGTCTGATCTGTGATGTCTATAAGCCGGATGGAACTCCGTATGAGAGTGATCCAAGATATATTCTTAAGAAAGTGATGGAAGATGCAAAGGAGATGGGCTATGAGTTCAATGTCGGACCAGAGCTTGAATTCTTCTTATTCCATACAGATGATGATGGACTTCCGACTACTCTTTCACATGAAAGTGCCGGATATTTTGATCTGGGGCCTTTAGACCTTGGAGAAAATGCAAGACGTGATATGGTACTGACATTAGAAGATATGGGATTTGAAATCGAATCTTCTCATCATGAGGCAGCACCTGCACAGCATGAGATTGATTTCCGTTATGATGAAGCACTGACAACGGCAGATAATATCATGACATTCAAGCTGGTTGTTAAGACGATCGCCAAGCGTCACGGCTTACATGCAACATTTATGCCAAAACCGAAGTTTGGAATCAATGGTTCCGGTATGCACCTTAATATGTCCATCAGCAGGGATGGAATCAATGTATTCCAGGATGCAAAGGATGAATGCGGGCTAAGTAAAGAGGCATACTGTTTTATCGGTGGAATTATGAAGCATATGAAGGCAATGACATTTATTACCAATCCAAGTGTCAATTCTTACAAGCGTCTGATCCCTGGCTATGAGGCACCTGTATACATTGCATGGTCAGCAAAGAACCGTACACCACTGATCCGTATTCCTGGAACACGTGGGGAATATACAAGAGTAGAGCTTCGCAACCCGGATCCTTCAGCGAATCCATACCTGGCCCTGGCAGTATGTCTGGCAGCCGGACTGGATGGAATCAAACAGGGGATAATGCCGCCAAAGGCCGTAAACCGCAATGTATACGAGATGACAGATGAAGAACGCAAAATTTTTGGAATCGAGAAACTGCCGGGAAGCTTAAGAGAGGCTGCAAAAGAATTCCAGAAAGATACATTTATCCAGGAAATCTTAGGAGAAGATCTTTCCAGAAAATATATTGAGGCAAAGACAAGCGAATATCAGGATTACAGAATCCAGATCACAGACTGGGAACTTGAAAAATACCTGCACTTACTGTAATACGGATTTTGCACACAAAAGGAACGGGCAAAAGAGTATCTAACAGGAGGTGGCAGAGTGACAGGGATTATTGTTGTATTTCCGAATAAAGATAATGCGACGAATATCAGGAATCTGCTGGCCAGAGGGGGCATGGATGTGATCGGCGTGTGTACCACCGGTGCACAAGCTATGCACTATGCGGATACGGTGGACGATGGAATCGTAGTCTGCGGATACCGCATGAAAGATATGATGTATACACAGCTTCGGGAATATTTACCAGATTCGTTTGAGATGCTTCTGGTGGCATCTCAGGATAAGTGGAGCAGCGGGGATGTGGAAGGAGTGGTAGGTCTTTCCACACCGATCAAGGTATATGATCTTTTGAATACCATGAACATGATGCTTCAGTCTATGGATAGAAGGCGTAAAAAACGAAAGAAAGAACTAAAGAACCGGGATCCAAAGCAGCAGGAGACGATCCGCCGGGCAAAGGAACTTCTGATGGCGCGTAATAACATGTCAGAAGGAGAAGCCCACAGATATCTCCAGAAGAGCAGCATGGACAGTGGTACGAATATGGTAGAGACAGCAGAGATGGTTCTGAGTATTATGGCAGAGTAATAAATGAACAGGAAAATACGCCGAAAATATATGTAAAAGCGTGTTGCAGCAGAAATAAAGGAGAAAAATATATGAAATTTACAAAAATGCATGGACTGGGCAATGATTATGTCTATGTGAACTGCTTTGAGGAAAAGATAGACAATCCACCGGCAGTGGCCAGATTCGTCAGTGACAGACATTTTGGAATCGGATCAGATGGACTGATTATGATCAATCCGTCAAAAGTAGCCGACTTTGAGATGGAGATGTATAATGCAGACGGTTCCCGTGGTGAAATGTGTGGAAACGGAATCCGTTGTGTGGCAAAATATGTCTATGATTACGGACTTACCGATAAGACACAGATTTCGGTAGAGACACTTGGAGGAATCAAGTACCTGGATCTTACAGTGGAAGATGGAAAAGTTGCGCTGGTCAAAGTAGATATGGGAAAACCAGAGCTTAAGGCAGAATTGATTCCGATTGTATCAGACAATGAACAGGTGCTCGATGAGCCGATTGAAGTGGATGGAAAAGAATACCGTATGACAGGTGTATCCATGGGAAATCCACATACAGTTATCTATGTGGATGATGTAAAAAATCTGGATCTGGAAACAATCGGACCAAAATTCGAAAATCATGAGAGATTTCCAAAGCGCATTAATACAGAGTTCGTACGCTGCATTGACAGACATACCGTAGAGATGCGTGTATGGGAACGTGGTTCAGGTGAAACACTTGCATGTGGAACCGGGGCATGTGCCGTGGCAGTAGCAAGTATATTAAATAACTTGACAGATACGCAAGTTACGGTAAAATTATTAGGTGGAGATTTGCAGATCGAATGGGACAAAGAAAAGGACCGTGTATTTATGACAGGACCTGCAAAAGTTGTATTCGACGGCGTGATAGACATTACAGAGATAAAGGAGTAAGAAGATGTTTAAAGTAAACCAGGATTATTTGAAGTTACCAGGAAGCTATCTGTTTTCAACAGTAGCAAGAAAACAGCGTGAATATCAGGCAGCACATCCGGAAGCTGAGATTATTAAGTTAAGTATCGGTGATGTAACACAGCCTCTGGCACCGGCAATTATTGATGCATTGCACGGAGCAGTGGATGAGATGGCCCATGCAGATACGTTCCACGGATATGCACCGGATCTTGGATATGAATTCTTAAGAAGTGCTATGGCTAAGAATGATTACCAGGCAAAAGGATGTGACATCAAGGCAGATGAGATTTTCATTTCTGATGGAGCAAAAGAGGATTGTGGTAATATCCAGGAGATCTTTTCAAAAGACAGCAAGATCGCTGTATGTGACCCAGTATATCCGGTTTATGTAGATACAAATGTTATGGCAGGACGTACAGGTACATATGATGCGGCAACAGGAACATGGAGCAATGTCATCTATATGCCTTGTACAAAAGAGACAAACTTTGCACCGGAGATTCCAAAAGAGACACCAGATATCATCTATCTGTGTTTCCCGAACAACCCGACAGGTTCTACTGTAACAAGAGAACAGCTGCAGACATGGGTAGACTATGCCAATAAGGTCGGAGCTGTGATCATCTACGATGCAGCTTATGAAGCATATATTTCAGAAAAAGAAGTACCACATTCTATTTATGAGTGTGACGGTGCAAGAACCTGTGCGATCGAGATCAGAAGTTTCTCTAAGAATGCAGGATTCACAGGTGTACGTCTGAGTGCAACTGTAATTCCAAAAGACATCAAGTCAGGAGATGTGATGTTACATTCTCTGTGGGCAAGACGTCACGGAACGAAATTCAACGGAACATCTTACATTATCCAGAAGGCAGGAGAAGCTGTATATTCAGAAGCTGGAAAAGAGCAGTTAAGTGCTCAGGTTGCTTATTACATGAATAATGCAAAAGTAATCAAAGAAGGACTGAAAGATGCCGGATACAATGTATCAGGTGGTGTCAATGCACCATACATCTGGCTGGAGACACCAAAGGGAATGACATCATGGGATTTCTTCGATTATCTGCTTGATAAAGCCAATGTAGTAGGTACTCCTGGATCAGGATTCGGACCAAGCGGAGAAGGATACTTCCGTCTGACTGCATTCGGAACTTATGAGAACACAGTTGCAGCAATTGAAAGAATTAAGAAGATGTAATATTTCGAAGAATTAAGAGAATCAATCTTTGATAACAGTCACGAATATAATATAAAAAGCCGGCCGGTATTCATATGCGGAAAGACAGCGTATATGAATACCGGCCGTTTTTCGGGTTAGTTTTTGGGAAGCACTCTCAGCTGAAGTTCTGTAATATGTTCTGAAATATCCGCAGACTGATGATTATCCACCCAGATCAGCTCAAGAAGGGGGCTGTCCGGAATAAATCCGTGTTCTGCTGCATAGTTTAAAAGTTCGGGAATATAAGTAGCATTCTGCCGGTAGTCTCCGGCATAAGTAAAGGTAAGATAAGTGCCGCCCTCCAGACAGTAATTTCCTGAACTGTCAATGATAAATACACCCGAATAATTCTCATAGCATCCTTTTTTGGTTTCTTCCAATGGAAGAAAAGAGCCGATATTATGATTGCTGATGATATAGAGATTCTCTGTGTTTTGGCTTAACAATTGTTTTACCAGAAAATCCATTTCCTCATCTGTGTGGTAAGGAGTATCTAGTGTATGGCAATAACGGTCTGGAAAAGTTTGCAGACGGATCTTGCATAGTGTCTGTTCTTTTGCACCTGATAATGTCTGTAACCGTTCTTCTACACTTTTTTGGAGCTTTTGCAATTCCTGAATCTGCAGATGAATAGCATCTAATTCTTCTTCCAGAAGTTTTTGCGTATTTTCTACGTTCCGGTTGTTGATATATTTATGTATTTTTTCCATGGGAAATCCAAGCCGTCTCAGGTCGCGGATGATGTTCAGCCGCCAGAGATCATCCAGGGTATAGAGACGGTAATTATTTTGTCCGCGCATTGGGGTCAGAAGTCCCAGTTTTTCATAATAACGCAGGGAATCCGGACCGATATTGTATAGTTTGGATATTTCGTTAATTTTGTAAAATTGTTTCATATGTTTTACCTGATGAAGTTTGATAAAAAAAATTGATAAAAAATATAGTGCTTGACCTTAGTATTATACCAGGGTTTAGAGTATAAATGAAAGAAAAACAGGGAAAAAGAAATAAGCAAAAAGAAATGAGGTTTTATTCATGAGACTTGAGGGAAAGTCTTTAAAAAGTGATTTTTTACGTTTTATCATCCCATCGATCATCGCACAGTGGGTATTCTCACTCTATACGATGGTAGATGGTATCTTCGTGGCCAGAGGTGTATCGGAGGTAGCGCTGACAGCAGTGAACATCTCCATGCCGTTTACGACAGGACTGTTTTCTATCTCGATCCTGTTTGCGGTGGGAAATTCGACGATTGTGGCAATTTTTCTGGGACAGGGAGAGAAAAAAAGGGCAAATGAAGTATTTACCCAGAATGTTGTTCTCCTATGTATCTTGTCGGTTCTGATCACAATTTTGGTCACGCTGTTTCTGGAACCATTTGCAAGATTTTTAGGAGCTACGGATAACATTCTTCCGTATGCAAAAACCTATATCGGAACGATTGCACCGTTTTCACTGGCATACATCCTGTCATATTCATTTGAGACCTTGATCAAGACAGATGGTTATCCCAAGCTTGCAACGATCTATGTGACTTCGGGAGCAGTCCTAAATTGTATTCTGGATTATATTCTGGTCATGGTATTGCATAAAGGGGTCTGGGGAGCTGCATTTGCGACGGGAATTTCGCAGGCTGCAGTGATCATCTTGTATCTGTGGCATTTCCTTGGTCCGAAAGGAACGATAAAATTCGCGAAATTCCATCTGATGCCATCGGAAATCCTGCGTCAGATCCGTAATGGAATGTCGTCCGGTGTGACGGAATTCTCAAGTGGTATAATTATCTTCTTTTTTAATCAGGCAATTCTGAAATATATCGGGGAATATGCGCTGGTAAGCTACACGATCATCTCGTATGTGAATACAATTGTTGTCATGTCCATGGCTGGCATTGCGCAGGGATCGCAGCCATTGATCAGCTACTATTACGGGAAAAATGAACCGGTAAAATATAAGAAGCTTTTGAAATACGGAATCACGGCGGCGCTGGTGGGTTCCGTAGGAGCGGTGATCGTATGTTATGCGGGAGCGGGAGGCATTGTAAGATTGTTTTTGAAAGAGAGTGAAGCATCTCTGATCACATATTCAGTGAAGGTATTCCGCATTTTTATCCTTTCTTTCCTGCTTGCGGGACTTAATGTGGTTCTGGGAGGATATTTTACTTCTGTGGAAAGGGCAGGCTTTGCAACGATGATCTCGCTTACAAGAAGTCTGGTTGCGCTGGTGATCAGTCTGGTGTTCCTTACGGCGGTATTTGGCGGTGAGGCAATCTGGTGGGCACCGGTGATTGCTGAGAGCTGCTGTCTGGTGCTGGCATTTGGATTTTATCGGTGGTACAGAAAAAAAGGAAAATAAGCAGGGGCTTTGAAAAATCCAAATTGAAAAAATTTGAAAAAATTAAAAATACCTATTGACTTTTCTTTGTAAACGAGTATAATAAATATTCGTTGGACAACTTAAGACCAACAGAGAAAAGTCATATTGATGCGGATTGGTGTAATGGCAGCACAGCAGACTCTGACTCTGTTAGTAGAGGTTCGAGTCCTCTATCCGTAGTTATTGAAAGACCGGGTGCTTCGTTAAGAGGTATTCGGTTTTTTGCTATACCAAAGTATGCAAGAAAAGTTGCCAGTGGCAAGTTCTCGGTATTGTTGAAAAAATTTGAAAAATTCAAAATAACCTATTGACTTTTTGCGGAAAATCAGTATAATAATACTTGTTCGCTGAACAACGCAGAACATAACACTAATGCGGATTGGTGTAATGGCAGCACAGCAGACTCTGACTCTGTTAGTAGAGGTTCGAGTCCTCTATCCGTA
>NZ_CAKRAH010000014.1 GCF_934294775.1 uncultured Dorea sp. | reverse complement strand
TTTTTTGTCTTCATGAGATATATACAAAAATATATGTTTTTTGTGTTATTTATCTCTTGACATCACACCGCTGGACTTTTTAACTCGCGCGCAGGGACTCCTCCAATTGTAATTCCCGGTTCTTTAAAAGATTTGTTAACGACGGCCCCCGCTCCAATTACGATATCATCTGCGATTTCAATATCTCCGATTATTTTGGCGCCAACTCCTATATCCACCCTGTTGCCTATTCTTGGCGCTGCTAAAGTAATCCCATTATTGCCGATACAATTATCACCATGTAGCTGACACATCTCACCAATCCTTGCAAATCCATTTACAACAATATTTCCGGTGTGATGTATAATAAGTCCCGGTGCGAATGAACCTTCCACCATTTCGATGCCCAGTCTCAGACCCAGACGGTTTCTTCTTCTTCTGTATAACGGATATAGAATTAATTTTTTTAATCCCTTTTGACAATAATAATATTCCGTATAACGCAACGTTTTTTGATACTGCCATATACGGACACACGGATCTTTTACAACCCACTCTACCATCCGGTCATGACGGGATTTTCGTGTTATATAAAATTCTTTTTCTTTTTTCAGACAATCTTTCAACTTTTCTCTTGTATCAAGCATATCTAACCTTTCTTTTTTATCTTATACTTTTCCCATCATATCCTGTATTTTCTGGAACGTTTCGCTGGAAACCTTATATATTACCTGCTTTTGTGCAATAAATGGTAATGCACACATCAGCGCAATTATATAGGCTGTCTCCATCTCCAATGCATTATTATATATAAGTCCGATAAGACATGTTGGCAAGAAAGAAAATACCATTAAATCATATATATTTCTATTCTGTTTTCTCTTTCCTATAATATATACGGCAATAGACACAAAGAAAGATATCAATAATATAAGACCAACACTTCCCTGTTCCAAATAAACCCACGAATGCGAAAACCACCTATAATGTAAATATTCATACTTTTTGTAAAAAGCACTCTGCAAAAACGAAAAATTCGAGTAATCACAACTTCCTAAGCCAAAGCCAAACAAAGAATGTACTCTGTCTCCTCTGAAAAACATAGAATAAAGTTTTTGCACTGCTGTCAATCGGTTCAAATCCCCCGAGTTTGTATAGCCATTACCAGATAAGTAGTACTCCATAGCATCATTATCCAGAAAAATTCTTAAAATAGCCGGATTATAACGCTTGATAAAATTAAATCCGATTACCAGTATCAACCCTATTGTTATACAAATTCCGATTGTCTTTTTTGAAGGTTTTGTATATAAAAGCTGAATAACTACAATCAGAACAAATTCCAGAAAATATATTTTCAACTCGCACACAGTTGCTACGTACATACAAGCCACACAATATATGAATACCTTCCCGAGCGTCATTTCTGATGAATTAAATTCTGCCATTACGATCGCTGTTATAATACATAACATTACACAAACATATGCATTACAGCCAGAGGCAACACCAAAAAATCCCCCCAAAAAATCATCCCTATATCCCTGTACAAAATACTGAAAACTTATCATAACAACATTCATAACAAAAAAGACTTTGAATATAGAGACGAATCGTTTTATATCTTTTTTTGATAATAGTGCAACACATAAAAAAAAGAAAACGAAAAATCGAATATTATTACGGAACCCCCATAAAAATAATATTGGATTTGCCAGATTAACTACCGCACCTAAAATCATGCAGAGAACAATTGCCCCAACTATATAGAGTTGGGGTTTCACCGGTGATAATTTAATTCCTTGTTTTATACTACGAAATTGCAATATAATAATTAAAACTACAATAATATCCGTTAAATAAACAATTACTGACGGAAGTCCTATAACATCCCTAAACCACAGCATCATATATACAAATATGATTTGTATAAAAATCCATATCTTCTTTTTTGATGGTACCTGTATAACCAAACTATCTTTCATTTATATTTTCCTTATATCTTTATAGAGTCTCAATGTCTTATCTGTAACAGTATCCCAGTCATACTTTTTACAAATAAAATCTGCAGCAATTTCCTGATATTCCGTAACAACCGCCGGATGATCACATAAATATTGTAATTTTTCTGCCAGCGCTTCCGCATTCGAACGCGGAAATACTACTGCCTTATCTTCTACCACCTCAGTAAGTTCCTTAATATCTGACACCAGACAGCAATTTTCATAGCTCATCGCTTCTAACAAACTTAATGGCATTCCTTCAAGATCTGATGGAAGCGTATACACATAAGCATTGCTATATAATTCTTCCAGCAAATCTCCTTCTACGAATCCGGTAAATAGAATTCTTGAATCCTTCTCCGCTTTCATTCTTAATTCTTTCTCATACTCATCTGTATCGCTGCTTCCACCAGCAATCACAAGTTTTAAATCTGTATTCACTTTTGAAAATGCCTCAATCAAATACATAATTCCTTTTTCCGGTACAAGTCTTCCCAGGAACAAAATATACCCATTCTTTTCTAATCCATAAACAGATCGGATTCTATCTGCTTTTCTTATCTTCGGACGATTTACACCATTGGGAATAAATCTTGTAATCCTGTTATATCTGGTCTTAAAATACTGTTCAACATTTTTACTAAGCACAATAATCTCATCCGCATACTTAACTGCATTTTCTTCACCTTTGCGGATGAATTTAGCACCAAATCCACCTTTCCACTTTTCACGCTGCCAATCCAATCCATGAACCGTCACAACAATCTTTTTGTGAAACAACTTTGGAATCCAGCAAAAAAAAGCTGGTCCCTCTGCATGAATATGTACAATATCATACTTTCCAAATGCCGCCAGCATGGACGAAAAAAACGCCGCTGTAACTGCTGCCATCCCTTTTTTATCTATAGTTGGAACAGTCTTTACTTCAATCCCATTAAAATTATATCTTTTCCCATACTTCTGGGAAACACAACCTTTTCCATTTCTATTAAAGCATGTTACTTCATTTCCTGTTTTCACCATACGAGAAGCTAATTCTTCAACTACAATTTCCACTCCGCCCTCTCGTGAGGGAATTCTTTTATGCCCGAACATCGCAATCTTCATGTACTACACATCCATCCTATCTTGATTCTGGCTTTACATTGCTCCATCACCAGTAAAAACCTGTACAACTGTCTTCCAGAGAATCTTTATATCTAAAGTAATATCCCACTGTTCAATATAGGCCGCATCCAAAGCAACAACTTTATCAAAATCCGTAATACGGCTTCTGCCACTTACCTGCCACATTCCTGTAATTCCAGGTTTCACAGCCAGGCGCTTTCTATGAACAAATTCATATTGTTCATATTCATCCACTGTCGGAGGTCTTGTCCCTACAAGACTCATATCTCCTTTTAACACATTCCAGAACTGTGGAAATTCATCTATACTTGTTTTTCTAAGAAAATGACCGATCGGAATAATTCTTGGATCATTTTCCATCTTAAACATCAACCCTTGCATCTGATTTTTTTCCATCAATTCTTTCTTACGTTCTTCTGCATCCGGATACATAGTACGAATCTTATAGATACGGAAAATTCTTCCATTTCTTCCCACCCGTCGTTGTGAAAATAAAATCGGCCCCGGAGATTCCAATTTTATAATAGGCCCAAAAATCACTATAAATATCCCACATACAATAAGTCCGATAATTCCACCCACAATATCCATGCATCTTTTAGCCAGAATCTGCCAGGGTTCTGCGAATTTCATACTCGTCGTCATCACAAGACATTTGCCAAATGACTGCACACGTCTTTCTTCCATCTTATAATTATATGACATTAGATTAACATGTACTGTAAGGCCCATGCTGATAAAAAAATCTGTTAATTGTTTTTCTTTCTCTGGATTTTCATTTATATCAAGAAAGATTTCATCAACAACACTTGCCTGTATATAATCCAACATATTTTCGTTATTTGCAACAACCGGTACGCCTTTTATCTTTCTTTGTCCTATCTTCGCATCATCACAAAATATAATTCCTGAAATCATATAATCCCGATATGGTTGTTGTAAATTATTCAACGTTGTGTTCACATTATCCCTTGTCGTAATTACAAGAAGTTTCCGGTATATCTTCCTGTTAATCAATTGTATTCTTATAATCCTCTTCCAGAACAATCTTCCCAGCCATATAAGGAAAATACTGGCCGGATACATGAAAAATACAACCACTCGTGAATACGATTCCGATTCCTGAACAGTAAACATCCACACAATCATCCCTACCGTAACAAATGTGCAATGTCCAATTACCTTCTTAAGCTCAACAAGATAACCTCTGCGGATAATTCCTTTATAACTGCTCAAGAAAAAAAGCGCACATATATGTATTACCAGAATAGCCCACATGGCATTTTGATAAAGTGGGGGCACTCCTCCAAAACCATGTCTGAGCCAGTATGCAATTATAAGACTCACCTCTAACAGTCCAGCATCTAATAATAGAAAATCAAAATGCTTAAACCATCCAATGATAACCTCTTTATACATCTTTTTCGTAACTTTCCTTTTTCTTTTTCCTATTTTTCCAGTAGTTTCTGAATTTTTAAGGCCGCATTCTCCACAGATGCTTCATCCGGTAACATTACATAAAGCAGTTCATTTCCAGACGAAAAACAAGTCTGTGTGTCTCCTGTACCACTCACTGCCTGAGATTCAATATCCCAACCTGATGGTTCTTCTATCTGCGCATTAATGAATTTTGCTATCTCTTCACTTGACATATTTGTCTGAACAGAATCACTTACGCCTGTAATTACCTCACCCGCATTTTTTAATATTGCCGGCGTACATGCCTTTTGGATAATTGCCGTCAGAACTTTTTCCTGATTCTTACCCCTTTGATTATCTCCATCTTCAAAACTATATCTTTCCCTTACAAAGCCAAGTGCCATTTCTCCATCCAGATGATTCATTCCCTTCTGAATATCGTACTCTCCGTGTGTTGTCTTGAATTCATAATCTGAATTCACATCAATGCCACCAAGTGCATCAACAATCTTCACAAGTGAAGTAAAATTGATTCTTGCATAATAATTAATATTTATTCCATATAATTGTTCCAGTGTATCCATCGATGCATCCACACCATATATGCCTGCATGCGTTAACTTATCTTTTTTCTCTCCTGATACATTCGGAATTGTAACATAATAATCCCGTGGTGTTGTTGTCAACAATATCTTCTTGTTCTGTGGGTTAACTGTCATGATCAGATTCACGTCACTTCTACTATTTGTAGAAATCGGGCCTGACACATCAATACCACTAATATAGATGTTAAACGGTTTATTCACATCAGCTACTGTATCGTTCTCCACTTTTGTCTTTATTCCATACTGATAAAGAGTTTTAACCTGATCCGAAAATCCTTCTACGGAATCATCTATAATGCTAACATAGCCCTCATTAAACACCGCCGCATCAATGTTTCCATTCAATAACGCATTCGCCTCATCTATTAATGTACTATACTCTTCTGTCTTGATATCCCTTCCTACCGTTGACCTAATATCTTTTAGCATTTTCTCCGTATTATCTACATCTACTATCGTCTGATAACCAAAACGGTAATTCTGGGCATCCATAATATCTTTCGCTGCATCTTCTTTCTTTACTACTACGATCATATTATCTGTTTTATAACTGGCTCCACCTACTTTTTTAATGAAATCATCCGCTTTCATAAGCTCTACACTAATCCCAGCCAGTACAATAATTATCACAAGACTCGTCAGCATCCCAACATATCGCAATATTTTACTCTTTGGATACTGAAATACATGCGTCAGTACAAAAAGAAACCCCAGTCCCACAATAAATAACGTTAAATACTTTCTCGGGAAAAGCCCACTATTCTTCGCCACAACAATACATATTACCGACACTATTAACTGAAGCACAGTAATAATCTTCCCTGCAATATTTTTGTTTTTCTTTTTCATCTGTTCTTCCCGCTTTCTATTTATTGTACAACCAAAGTAAATACTATCGGCTCTGATGTATTTCCATCACTGTCTGACACATAATAATTCAACTCATATCTTCCCGCCGTCGATACATCATATGTTCCGTCAATATAAAGATGCCGATATAATGTGTTTTTATCATCTTTATCATCAGATACATCCTCTACCATACTGGTCGGATCAAATTCACTACCCGTCTGAATTTTTTTACTCTGGGTTGCCAATGTTAATATCGGACTTACTCCATCTGTATTTTTACTGGTCACCGGTGTCTCCGATGCTTCAACACCGGTTTCATCCGTCTCCTCAGTATCACTACTGTCAGCCTCAGAATAAGTGATTTTTCGTTTTGCAGTTCCTACATTATTGGCTTTATCCGTAACGCCATAATAAACAACTGCTTTTTTTTCATTTAAAGATATGATTCTATCTATAAAAATCTGATCTGTAAGATCTCCATCCCTGTTATCTTTTGCCGTAACTCCCTTAAAAAGCGCTTCATAGGAATCTCCATCTTTATAACTTACTTTTTCTTTTGTATCTACGACAATCTGCGGTGGTGTACGATCTTGTTTTAAATACACAAGACCACTGACAGCTGTTAACACGATACATCCACCTGCAAGGGAAGCAACAACCACTTGTTCTTTCATTCCTCTTCCTCCTAATACTTATACTCTCCGTAATAGCCGGTATATTTTCCATAATATTTTCCGTAATATCTACTATTACTTACACTTACCTTATTAAGTACAACTCCCAGAATCGGGCAATCAGCCTTTTCAAGCTGCTCTTTTACATCCTTGGCAAATTTGTGTCCCACCATTTTCGATGCAACTACAAGCACAGAAGCATCACAATATTTAGCGATTACAGCTGCGTCAATAACACTGCCAAGGGGCGGTGCATCAATAATCACATAATCATACGATTTTCTCGCACTGGCCAGAAGTGCCTGAAATCTCCGACTGTTCAGAAGCTCTGCAGGATTCGGTGGGATTGCTCCTGCAAAAATCATATGTAGATTAGAATCCTGTGTCTTTTGTATTACAGCCTTCACATCTGATTGTCCGGAAAGAAAATGAGTCAATCCTTTTATCTCCCCTGTAACTTTATATCTTCCAACTAATACCGACTTACGCAAATCTGCATCTATGAATAAAACTCTTTTTTCACCTTCTGCAAGTGCTTCTGCAAGTCCCATCGTTACTGTGCTTTTTCCTTCATTCGGAATACAGCTTGTAAATACTATCACCTTTTTGTCTGCGCCTGAAAATTCAATATTCGTACGAAGAGTTTTATACGCTTCACTGCTTCTATAATCTTTTATTACTTTTTTTAATACTATATCTGCCATATCTTCCATTTATCTCCTGTTCTTTACACCATTATTATCTTTTCTTTCTTTTCTTCACCTTTTTTTCTTCGGTCTGTATCGGAATAGACGTAAGAACATTTAATCCAAGATATCTTTCAATATCGGCCGGTGTCTTCAATGTATCGTCCGACAAGTATACGAACAGAACAATACCCACAGAAGCCAGTATTCCAAGTAATCCACCTATCAACATATTTTTCTTTGTGCTTGGAGACGCTGGATACATTGGAAGATTTGCTTCCTCTACTGTATTGACCGAATCTACGTTCATGATCTGTTTAATCTGGACACTTACCGCATTTCTCACTGCATCTGCGATCTGTTTTGCCTGTTTCGGACTTGTACTCTGTACATAAATACTCATGATACGTGTCTCTGTAGGAGTCTCTGTTGTAATCATTTCTTCCAGATCTTCCGGTTCCATATCAAGATTCAATTCCGAAATTACTTTTTCAAGCACAGGTCTGCTCTTTACCAGCTCCATATAATCCTTTGTCAACATAGATCCTGATTGAAGTTCTGTATAAGTTGCACTGGACGAATTCTCCCCATTTTTTGTCATTACATATAACTTTGTTACGGATGTATATACCGGTGTCATGAATAATTTTGTAGCCAAAAATGCTACCAGTGCCATTAAAATTGCTGAAAGCACTATGATGTGAATTTTAGAACACAAAACGTGAATAAGTTCTGCTATATTTACACTTATTTCTTCCTCATCCGCTTCCTGGTTCAGTACAATAATATTATTATCTTGACTCATGTTGTTTTATTTCCGTATAATTCTACGAAATATCCTCCTTCTATTTTCCCTTCAAATCTGTTACCTGATTATCTCTTTTTCAAATTCTCTTTAATCTGTCTCCCAAGCTCTGCCTCGGACACATTACTATATTCTGAATTTGCTGTCTCTATCTTCTTATCAGCCTCATAGTGCTTACCATAATATTTGCCATAATATTTGCCATAATAGTTTCCTGTTTTCTTTCTGTCAACCTTATTAAGGACTGCGCCTAAAATCGGGCATCCTGCACCTTCCAATTTCTCTTTGACATTCTGTGCAAGCTTATATTTTACGCTTCCTGATTCCATTACCATAATAGCTCCGTCACTGTGTTCTGCAATAATCGCCGCATCAACAACCATTCCCAGCGGTGCCGCATCAATGATAATATAATCATATAATGATTTCAGATAATCCAGTGTATTTTTAAAACGTTCTCCTGCCAGTAACTCTGTCGGATTTGGCGCATAAGGTCCTGAAAATATCACATGAAATCCCGGAATATTTGTTGCGAGTACCACATCCGCCAGCGAACACTGACCTGACAGGAAATGTGTCAGTCCTTTATCTGCCCCTGTCGCCTTTAATCTCGATGCCATAACTGATTTTCTTAAATCTGCATCAATCAGCAGCACCCTTTTCTTTAACTCAGCCAGCGAAGTAGCCAGCCGGATAGAGATCTTTGTCTTTCCTTCTCCCATTACGCAGCTTGTAACCGTAATTACTTTTTTATCATTTCCACAGAACAATATATTGGTTCTCAGTGTTTTCATCTCTTCTGTCATTGCATAGCTCATTGGTTCCAATTGTACTGTTGTTTTTCTCATATCTGGTCATCTTCTCCTTCTATGTTCAATATTTTTTCAGGATTTTTTACAAAAATTCTTCTTGCCGTATCCCAGCCCCATTTCTTCTCTACATAGACCGCACACTCTTTCAGTCTGGATGGCCGTTCCGTCAGATCATGCGCATCCGATCCGATAAAATGGACCTGTTCTCTTTTCATCAGATATTTGCAGAATTTATGACACTTTCTTCCATCCATACCAAGCATTGAATCTACATTAATCTGAATAAGTGCTCCCAGTCCTATCAGATCCGCAACTACACCCGGATCTTCTACAATAGAAGGATACCTTTCTATATGAGCAATAATTGGAATAAATCCTCCTACGACCACCTCATACACAACACTTCGGATCTTCAAATAACTATCCATCGAAGAAAATTCAACCAGAACATACTGGCTTCCTGCCATTGTCGGCCGGCGATGTGCCTGCAGATTACCTACCATATTATCCTCTCTGTGATATTCGCATCCGAGTTTCACCATCATGCCGTATTTTCCTATTGTCCTGGCATAATTCTTTACTTCCAGATAACTGCTTTGTATTGATCGGACGGATGGTTCAAACATTCCAACTCTGTAGTGTGGTGTAGCAATTATCCTTCGTACTCCTTCATCATACATCTTGTCCAACATATCCTTAGTCACCGTCATGTCTGGCGCCCCATCATCTACTCCAGGCAGGATATGGCAATGAATATCTGTTAATATCATACGTATACCTCACAAAATAATCTTCCAGACGCAAAAAACTCTTTCTGAAATGTTCCATCTCAGAAAGAGAATTTTACAATTACTTCATTTATCTAGCTTCTCTCTTGCGAAGACAGTATGTTCCAGCAGCTAATAATGCAATCGCTGCAAACATCACGACAGGAATGACTGTATTCTCTCCTGTCTTTGGTGATACTTTGCTGTTTGTTGCTGTACCATTTGTTGTTGAAGATGTTCCATTATCTCCTGAAGCTGTCTGATTATTTTTTCCAGATGTCTGACTGCCATTTGTTCCGGACTGATCATTCTTCCCTGTGGTCTGATTATCCTTTCCAGATGTCTGACCGCCACCAGCAGTTGTATTCTTATCAACAACAAAAGCTACTGCTTCAAACTGAGCTTCACTGTCGAATACAGCCGAAATAGTTCCATCACCAGCAACACACTGTAACATCTGCCAGATTCCATTTACATAAGAAAGAATTGCAACTTTTGTCCCCTTTACTACACCTGGTACACTAAACGTCAGTGTCAACGGGAATGCCACTCCACCATCCATTGCATATGTCGCAATTTCTTTTTCGTGAAGTACAATAGAACGAACATCTACTACTTCCATACCATCTACATATGCAGATCCAAGAGCTGCTTTTAAACCATCTACTGTCTCGATCTCAGCAACTGCCGATGCATATTCCGCTTTAACAGGCTCTAATGTATAATATATTTCTTCACCATTTGCATCTTTACCAGTATTGGCAGTTACTACACCACTTGCAGTCGGACTATTCGCAGCAAAGGCTGTCACACCCATAGCTACAGTCAGGACTGTCGCCATTACTACGTTAAAAATCTTTTTTCTCATCGTCTTTTCCTCCATCCATTTATGTATCTAGAACTTTTATCCAATTCTAATTGTTCTTATTATATCACTTGTCAATAGACTTGTAAAATAATTTTAGCACTATTTCGTACAATTTTGACTCATCCGGATAAAATTCATCATGATCCGGACCTGCCTGCATTTTCCCGGGAATTGTATTCATTTCTTCTCCATAACCATAATTTGACAAACATTTCAACTCTTCTGCCTTTACATCTGTATAGATATATTCACCTGCTCCCCTCATAACAACATCATACAGTGTTGATCCATCCATACCTTTTAATTGTTGTATCAAAGCCATCAAGAACTGGTTCTGTCGTCTCATACGATCATCATTGCTTCCTGTAACAGCTGTGTCCCTATATCGGATATACTTTTCCGCCTGTGATCCATCCATTACAACTTCTGTTCCTGTAGTAAATGCCGGATCTATCACGCTATAGTCATCTGGTACGACAATTCTGACTCCACCAACAGCATCGACGATTTTAGACAATCCTTCAATATCAAGAGTAATTACTCCATTAACCGGTATTCCATAAAACAAATCTGAAACCGTATTTTTCATTAACTGGCTACTTTTTCTAGTGCTATTCCCATAAGCATATTGAAGCGCAATCTGAGCTTTTGACTTAGCCAGAAAAGATCCTGATGCATCATATACCGAGATGTCGATCATCGTATCTCTGGAAACTTCTATTACTTTTAATGTTTTTTCAGATCGGTCTAATACTAAAAGTAATATAGTATCTGCCTGTCCACCTTCCCCCGGCTGGCTATTTACTTCAACTTTTTCAGAACGGTCAATTCCCAGAAATAATAATGCCTTAATATCAGTATTATATTTATATTTTTTCCCATTATATGTGACAATATTATTATCTTCCGTTTCCAACTGTTCAGTCTGTACTGCAGCCGCCTTCTGCTCTTGTTTTGTATAGATTCTAATTGATGCTAATATCAGTATGATCAATCCAATTGTCATACTTACCATTATAATCTTACGTCTATTCATCTACCCGTACCGCCTCTACGATATATCTATTATTTGGCTCTCCGCTGATGCAAGTACTTAATGTCAATATATTATCATCCGTTCCTACGGAAACCGATTCATCAATACTATTTCTCATATCTCTTGACCCGAATACTGAATCCAGATATAACTGACGTTGATAAGCATCCGAAAAATCATAGCTATTCAAAATATGTGCATTACTATATACAATACACGCAAAGATTTTGTACATTATCTTTTCTGTTGGCGTGTATATATATACATATGGATGTTTCTCCAGATACTGACTATCTTCATATGCGTGCAATCCCTGAAACATACTTCCATCTTTCATGTTATGACCATAGACAACTGTATTATAATCAGAAAAATCTTTTGCATTCAAAGATTCTGTATAAATAGCCCCTGGATATCCTTCTTTACCTTCTATTGTATGATTCAGATAATACGAATCATCATCTGCTTTTTGCACAATAGGATAATTAATATTCGTTTCAGGAATTTCAATCCATGCATATATGTCTGCATTGGACTGCCGGAGACTTTCAAAATCAACCGGACTTACATATTCCTCTTCCGGTGCAGTCTTTCCAGTTTTATTCACTTTGTTTTTATCTTCTTTTACCTGTTCTTGTACTTCTGTATATATGTTCTCATTTTGTTTCTTCTGATATTCATAATATCCAATGTAAGCAATGCAACTAATTGCCAATATAATCATCAGAATTCCGATTATTCTTCTCGGATTTTTTTTCATTATGCAGACTTCTTTCTACGTTTCTTTTCAAGTGAAACGGATGCCAATGTATTAATCTGTAGATATTTTCTTACGTCCTCTTCTGTCTTAATCGTATCATCCATCATATATCCTAACACAATAAGACCAACTGCAAGTGCTGCTCCGACAATTCCACCCATTGCGATATTCTTCATAAGATTCGGGCTTGACGGTGCTCCAGGTGTAACCGCCTTTTCTGCTATACTCGGCTTATCCGTTGCCATTACAGATGCAATATTTTCTGCCACTGCATTCGCCATCGTATTCGAGATATCTTTTGCAAGTTTCGGATCCGGATTGGTTACTTCAATCTGAAGAATGTGTGAATCAGAAGGATTGGTTATATTAACTGAATTCTTCAGCTGATCATATGTCATGTTTAAATCCATCTCTTTTATTACACCATTAATAACTGCCCTGCTTTTTGCCATAATTGTAAAATCAGCTGTAAGCGCAGAACTCAACTGTAACTCAGCTATCGAAGAGATACTTGTAGTCTGGCCTAATATATAGATCATAGAAGTTGCTGTATACTGTGGTGTAACCATCATTTTCGTATACCCTCCAAAAAGAACCGCTCCTATTACAAAGCACATTATAACAGCCCATATCTTTTGCCATATCACATTCGCAACCTCCAAAAGATCAATCTGTCCCATTTCCGTGTCTTTTATTCTTTCCTCCATTTTCTTCCTCCGTGTTCATCGTACTTATTGACCATGTTGTCTTCTACTTAACGTGTTATATTATAATACCTGATTCCTAAAATGAAAAGAAAATTTTCTTTTAGTTAATCCTCATCTTCTAATCTTTTTGTCAGTTCCTCCACTCTCGCATTCTTATCCTTCAGGAAATTCTGATATTCTTCCTGCAGCGTTGCGAGCTCTGCATTCGATGCATTTCTGTCATTCACATATTCCTGATAACTCAAAATCTGCACTCCATTCTCCCTTGCCTGCTGTAACTGGCTCAGGAGTTCGTTAAACTGTTCCAAGTTTAAATCCTGATTCGGATCTTCCACCTGTTCCTGTACTTTTCTCACTGTAATTCCCAATGACTGTTTCTTCTCAGATGCAGACTGCAGATATGTTGAAATATTGCTATCCACTCCTCTTACCGCTGTGCTTTCTAATATATGCCATGCTCCATCATAAGCTCCTTCTAATGCTGCATCATCATCCTTTATGATAATCAGAAAATGAAATCCTCTTTCCTGCAAGACAACATCCATCGCTTCCTGATATTGCGTTGCACTACATGCATATACATCCGGCGTCCCAATTCCACATTCGTTCCAATGACCTATTGCTGCATCAAGCAGAGCAGTCCAATTTTCCAGGTTATTATCTTCCGGCATACTTACGCTATATGCGTAATTCCATCCATTCACAACCAGATCATCAAATTCTTCCCTTGATATATCCTCCGGACGTTCTCCCGGTGCAATTCCATCTTTTAATATGAATGTTCCTCTGCTTTCTAATCCAGCTACTCCGGGATATACAGTAGTATAGAGACTTTTATCGATTCCATCTACCGTAATCAGGATATCCTGATTACCATTCGCCTTTGCTTTCAGCTCTTTTTGCTTTTCCTTATCCTGGTTCTCCAGTTCTTCTATCTCTATATACTCCGGACTTTGCGTCTTCTTTTCGTCCTCAGCAGCTACCTGTTGAACCTTACGCTGTTCTGCCTTATTATCCAGAATCAGGAAAGCCAACACAACTATACCGGCTATGGTAATGATACCTGCTAATATCTTCATGATTCTTTCTTTATCCACTGCTTCTTTTTCTCCTTCGTATGTATATATCCACACTACATCTGCTTTTTCTTTATAATACACGGATTACCGATTACCAGACTGTTATCCGGGACATCCTGCATCACAACTGTTCCGGCACTAATCTGCACATTATTTCCTATGGTGATATCTCCAGCTACCACTGCATTGGTGTATATCGATACATTATTACCTATTGTCGGTGCTTTAGGGCTTTTCGGATTTCTTCCAATCGTTACCCCCTGCCACACAGACAGATTCTCACCAATCCGATTCGCACTGATTACCGTCCCATGCCCATGGAAACACACGAATCCTCCACCAACATCACATTTTCCAATCTCCATATCCTTTTTTACAGGGAAGAGGACTCTTAAGACAACCGCACTTAGCATATGCCCTTTCTTCAACCGAAACTCCAGAACATTCCGAAAGCATTTATCGAATACGATTACTTCTGAAAATGTCAGATACTCTTTGTCATGCTTCTTACCTCCATATGCAAAACGGTCAAGATCCTGGAAAATCTCATCTATCTTAGTCCTGCGTGCCAATATATATGCTATCAGCGTTCTTGGAAGACTCAGTATCAATAATAATTTCTTCATATGTTTATTACCCCTTTTTTATCTTAAATATTACTGCGAGTGCTGTCACTTGTCTGTGCCTTATCAAAAAATTAACCATTCTTTTTGTCTTCTGCAATTTCCTTCCATCGTATTCTTCCAGAATCTTCTGGACCAAGGGGTCATCACATATACCTTTTATATTCTTCCCGGCCGATTTCTTATCCGGATTCGCATTCACTTCCTGGGCAATGCAACGTCTGACTCTTCCTAAAAAGGCCTTATAAAGCCGCCCGGCATATTCATCCTTTTTAAATATCTGATTTAACTCCTGAACTTCTTTTTTTAGCAGAACTTTTTCCATTTGAAAACGGTCTGCTTTATAACTTTTCGTTAATGAAGCCCCATTATCGCAATAATGATAATTTGCTGTGCCTTCTATTACAATATGCTTTGCTTTAACGAGATACTGCATATGAAATATAATGTCCTCTGATATATATTCCCTTTCCGACGGAAACAGAATCCCATTGTCTCTGATTATATCCAAAGAATATAATCCTTTCCACACAGACATACCAATCTCCACGTCTCCTTCCTGCTCTGGAAGTGAACCTATCATACCTAACAGGACCTTCTTCGTCTCATCACCACAATACGACTGTTTCAGATATGTCTCTCTGGCTAACTCATCCTTTCCCTCTGAAGACGTATCATAGTATCTGCAGAAACAAGTATCTGCTCCTTCTTCTGTCAATCTATGATATAACCGTTCAATCATCCTGACATCTGCATAATCGTCAGAATCAATAAACATGACGTATTCACCTTCAGCAATCTCTAATCCTGAATTTCTTGCCATCCCAAGACCTGCATTTTTCTTGTGGATAACCTTAATCCTTGGTTCTTCCGCAGCATACCTGTCACATTTTTTCCCACAATCATCCGGGGAGCCATCATCCACCATGATAATCTCGATATTCTTATAGGTCTGATGCAATAAAGACTCCATGCAGCGATCCAGATATCTGCTTACATTATATATCGGAACAATTACACTTATTAAACTCTTCTCCATCTACTTCTCCCCGAACTCTATATATCCTTTAATATACCGCCTATGGTCTTACCCATCGCATAATATGTATAATTCTTTTCAAATTCTTTCTGTCCATTCATACTCAATCTGTCATGTAGCTCATCATCATGATAAATGATATCCAGTGCCTCCAACAGACTCTCCTTCGTCTTCTCAATCACCAGTCCATTATAATGATCTGTTACATAGTCATCCGTCACACCATGCGAGCGGGTAATGATCACCGGTACGCCCATATTCATCGCATGCAGAAGAACCAACTGACCGGAAGCAATTGTATCATCAGCCAGTGTAATCACAACCGCCCGTGCATTCCTCATATACCGAAGCATATCGCCGCCAAATACATCGTCAAGAATCTGTATATTATCTCCGGATCCCGTCTTCAACGTATCACAGGCAATCACCAACTGATATGATGTATTCTGAATGCAATCTATCAAAAAACCATAATCCCTGTTGCTTCTTCCCGTAGAAAATATGTAATTCTTTTTTCTTAATTGCTCATCATCATATATCTCCGGTTCATATGCAATCGCACCACATCTTGCGAAATCAAACAAATCATCTTCAACTCCAAAGATTTCCTGATACATAGGTTTTTCACTCTGTGTAGTCAGTATAATCTTATCTACATATCTGGAAGTAACTGCATATCTTACGAATCTATAAAAAAGCTTTCCGGCAAGTCCTCTCTTTTCCTTATATATGAAAGTCATGATTACAAGTTTGTATCTCTTTTTCATATGAAACATACGCTGAAAGAATGCAATTGCAATTCCATAAAACTGCTGCCAGCACAATACCGTCTTTCCTTCGTACTTTTTGCCTGACAGAACCGTCTGAAGTGCAACCGTAAAAAATCTGACATATCTTCGCCAGCCATATATCTTGTTATTCTCATGCAGAGCAATCTGCCATTCTTCTCCGGTTACTTCTCTGACACCTTTTATGAATCCATCTGCTTCCTCATAATCACTGTCTATAATCAAAACATTCTCTGACTTTGAACATTGTTTCATTATATCTGACTCCCTAATGTCTTATAATAATCCTCCAGAATTCCATGTGCATTCTGAATATTATAATTACTTCCCTGCACACTCCGGCTTTTCTCTGACCGTTTATTGCTTCCGTATTCTTGCCATATTCTCTGTGCCCAGGATTTCGCATCTGTCTTTAATGAAAGAAATTCACAATTCCCCGAGAAATCCACTTCTTGTGGGACACGGTCTGAAAACACACAGGTTAATCCAGAGAACTGTGCTTCTATCCCCGTCACAGGGATTCCCTCAAAGAAAGATGGCATCACGAACACATCCATCGCCTGATAGAGTTCATTCACGTCATTACGATTGCCAAGGAAGATCACTACATCCTCTAATCCCAACTTCTGTACTTTATTCCGAAGTTCCTGTTCCTTTTCTCCGATACCTACGAGTAATAATCTGGCACCCGAATATATTCTATATAACTGTGCAAAAATTTCAAGTAGAAATTCATGATTCTTCTGATAAGAAAGGCGTCCCACATGACCTACTACGAATTCATCAGTAAAGCGCATCTCTTTTCTTACCCTTTTACGAACCTCTTCATTATATATAAACCGTTCTGTCTCAATTGCATTCGGAATAACTTTAAAATCACGATTGCCAAACAAGAATTGCCCGGCTTCTTCCCCACACGCACAATACTCATTCGCCACTTTGGTAATCTGTGTCCGGAATAACTGTTTTAACGGATATTTCAGATCCCGGTCTATAGATGTATTATGACTGTGTGCAATTCTCACTGGTACATCTGCTCTCTTAGCTGCCAGAAGTGGCAGATAACTCATGGAATCTATATGTGAATGGATAATCTGGTACTCCGGATGTTCTTTGAAAAACTTGTCCATCCATCTAAAATACTGTATGTAATTCTGTGGATAAAGCCTTGGTGCATAATACATCCTGCCTCCAAGAGACAGAATCTCATCGTCGTAATCACTCTTATATGGACGATGGGTCAGAAAATCAAATTGTATCTTCGTTCTATCTATATTCCTATAATAATTCATAAGCATCGTCTCTAAACCGGCACGATGCATGTCGTTTACTACTTGTAGTATTCTCATTATGTAAACTTTTGCTCCTTTGATATCTATAATATATGTCACTTTTATAATTGAATCCCTTGTCCATACTATCATATTATACTTTTATATTCCAGAATAATTTACACACTTACTCTCAATCTTTTATCTACTTATCATCATAGCATTATGTTTCTCACAAGTATCTCGATATGTTATTTTTATTAACATATTCACCTCTCGTTTTTTTATATTTCCCTTTTCACTTTTTATTATTGTAAATTTTACTAAACGTGCTATACTTAATATGTTTTACAGAAATCAATCAAACGCGTGAACAGTTATTTAAAATAACATTTAAATTTATATCAACAAAATAATATAAAAAGAAAGGATTCATAACTATGAAGAAATTATCTACTTCTCTCCTCGCTGACTTAGTCACAACAAAGAGAAAAGAACTCAAAATGACACAGCAGGATCTTGCTAATGCCACAGGTATCAACCGCGCACAGATCTCCCGTCTGGAAAAGGAAGACTATCTTCCATCCATTCCACAATTAGAACAGTTGGGTGAGACACTTGGATTCGAACCAAATGAAGTGTTCGTAGACAATAGCAATAACAAACTGCCTTCCCCTTCCCCACTGAACATCGCAGTAGCCGGAACCGGATATGTTGGTCTTTCGATTGCTACTCTTCTGGCACAACATAATCACGTAACAGCCGTTGATATCGTTCCAGAAAAAGTAGAACTGATCAATAACAAGAAATCTCCAATCCAGGATGATTATATTGAAAAATACCTTGCAGAAAAAGAACTGGATCTGACGGCTACGCTCGATGGAGAAGCTGCTTATAAGAACGCCGACTACGTAGTTATCGCAGCTCCGACAAACTACGATAGTAAGAAAAACTATTTTGACACTTCTGCAGTAGAAGCTGTTATTGAATTAGTACTGAAGGTAAATCCAGATGCCATCATGGTAATCAAATCAACCATCCCTGTTGGCTACACTGAATCTGTACGTAAAAAATACAACACATCCAATATCATCTTCAGCCCGGAATTCTTAAGAGAATCCAAGGCTCTGTATGACAACCTCTACCCAAGCCGTATCATCGTATCTACAGATAAATCCGATGAAAGACTGATAAAAGCTTCTCATACATTTGCAGCTCTTCTTCAGGAAGGTGCGATTAAGAATCAGATTGATACATTATTCATGGGATTCACAGAGGCTGAAGCTGTAAAACTTTTTGCAAATACATATCTTGCACTTCGTGTTTCTTACTTCAACGAATTAGATACTTATGCAGAAATGAAGGAATTGAATACACAGGATATCATCAATGGTGTATGCCTGGATCCTCGTATTGGAACACATTATAACAATCCGTCATTTGGATACGGAGGATACTGCCTGCCAAAAGATACCAAACAGCTGCTGGCAAACTACAATGATGTACCTCAGAATATGATGTCTGCTATCGTAGAAAGCAATCGTACAAGAAAAGATTTCATTGCTGATCGTGTACTTGAAATTGCCGGCGCATACAGTGCCAACAGTACCTGGGATGCATCTAAAGAAAAAGAAGTCATTGTCGGTGTATATCGTCTGACCATGAAAAGTAATTCTGACAACTTCCGCCAGAGCAGTATTCAAGGTGTAATGAAACGTATTAAAGCAAAAGGAGCAACTGTCATCATCTACGAACCAACACTGGAAAATGAAACAACCTTCTTTGGAAGTAAGATTATAAACGACCTGTCAAAATTCAAAGAATTAAGCCACAGCATTATCGCCAACCGTTATGACAGCTGTCTTGATGATGTAGCCGATAAAGTATATACCCGCGACTTATTCCGCAGAGATTAATTTTTATTTTAAGAGGTAAATGATTATGAAAAATAAGAACGTAGATTTGAAAAACAAAACGATTCTTGTAACAGGTGCCGCCGGATTCATTGGCTCCAACCTGGTACTGGAACTTTTACGTACAACAGAACCCATTCATATCGTCGGCATTGACAACATGAATGATTATTACGACGTATCCATCAAAGAATACCGTCTTCAGCAGATTGAGACCGAATTCAAAAAGCACTCGGACTCCTCTTGGAATTTCATCAAAGGATCTATCGCAGATAAAACTCTGATGGATCAGATTTTCGCAGATTACAAACCTACAGTTGTGGTAAATCTCGCAGCTCAGGCCGGTGTACGTTACTCTATCACCAATCCGGATGTATATATTGAATCCAACTTAATTGGTTTCTATAACATCCTTGAAGCCTGCCGGCATTCTTATGACAATGGTGCTGCCGGTGTAGAACATTTGGTATATGCTTCTTCCTCATCTGTCTACGGAACTAACAAAAAAATTCCTTACTCAACAGATGATAAGGTAGATAATCCAGTATCATTATATGCTTCCACAAAGAAATCAAACGAATTAATGGCACATGCATATAGTAAACTTTATAATATTCCTTCAACCGGACTCCGCTTCTTCACTGTGTACGGACCTGCCGGAAGACCAGATATGGCATATTTCGGATTCACCAATAAACTTCGTGCCGGTGACACTATTCAGATATTTAACTACGGAAATTGTAAACGTGATTTCACATTTGTAGACGATATCGTTGAAGGAGTAAAGCGTGTGATGCAGGTTGCTCCAGAAAGAAAAAACGGCGAAGATGGACTTCCAATCCCACCATACACCGTCTATAATATCGGAAATAATCAGCCAGAGAATCTACTTGATTTTGTAGATATTCTTCAGCAGGAACTTATCCGCGCAGAAGTTCTCCCTGCAAATTATGATTTTGAGGCACATAAAAAACTTGTCCCTATGCAACCCGGTGATGTTCCGGTCACTTATGCTGATACTACTGCTCTGGAAGAAGATTTTGGATTTAAACCTAGTACCAGTCTTAGAAAAGGACTTCGGAAATTCGCTGAATGGTATAAGATATTTTATCAAATATAAAAATCGGGCAGAAGATAAATAATAATTTATCTTTTGCCCACACCACCTAGTTTACCGTTCGTTAACTGGGTGGTTCTTTAGTTTTCGCAAACTGCCAGATAATAATCACGCATAGATATATAATATCCTAACTTGGTTATTATTTTCTTGAAAAAGATTTAATTCAAGGGAAACAATCACTGGCATTCTACCTTTTTACAAATATTCAGCTCAAAGGGTGTATTATGATCAATAGATACACAAACTAATCTTATATTGAAACAAACAAGTCAAACTAATAGCATTACAACTAAATTTTCTTCTATTTATCCTCTATCTTTTGTTTCCTTTTTTACTATCTCAATATAGTCATTATAATCTCTTATATATTCTTGTGCATCATAATGAGTACTTGCCAAAACCAACAAAACTGAATCTGATGAAAAATCATACATATCCTTCCATATCATTTGCGGAATATAAACTCCCATCATTGGTTTATTTAATTCAACTACAAATTCCTCTGTACCATCTGTAATCCTAACCTTGCTCTGACCAGCAACATTTACCAAAACAAATTCTGAATTTCTATTCGCATGTTGCCCTCGAACAACTGTCGCATCTGATTCGTATATATAAAAAATTCTTTTAATATCAAACGGAATCGATTGACCACCTTCAATAACAACAAGCTTACCTCTTTCATCACCCAAATCACTAAATTGAAGAACTGGGCATAATTCTCTTAATGACATATTATTCTCCTCCAAAAGCATTTATTGCTTCAATTACTATAGTCTGTTCTTCTCTCGTCATCCCATTATACATTGGAAGACTCAGCACCTCATTTGCATACTGTTCTGCCAACGGATAATCACCAACTTTTTTCCCAAGATACTCATATGCCTGCGACAGATGTGGTGGAATCGGATAATGAATGATTGTTCCGATATCTTTATCCTTTAAGTATTCCATTAATGCATCACGTTTGCCATCTTTAACATGAACAACAAATTGATGCCAAGTTGAATCAGCACCTGGTCGTATTTCTGGCAATCTCAATAAATCATTTTTTAATTCACTTAAATATCTTTGGGCGATCTTATTTCTTTCCAAATTAAATTCTTCCAGATGAGTCAATTTTACTCTTAATAACCCTGCCTGAAGTTCATCTAATCTACTATTTGCACCTACAACTTCATTCTGATATCTAATTCGGCTTCCATAATTTCTAAATACTTTGAACTTCTGTGCTAATTCTTCGTTATTTGTTGTAATACATCCTGCATCACCAAATGCTCCACATCCTTTACTCGGATAAAAACTAAAACATCCTACGTCACCAATTGATCCTACTACTTTATCCTGCCATTTATTTCCATGACTCTGAGCACAATCTTCAATGACTTTAAGATTATATTTATGGGCAATATCCATAATTTTTGTCATGTCGCAAGACTGACCAAAAAGATGAACTGCAAGAATAGCCTTTGTCCTAGGCGTAATTGCCTCTTCAATTCTCTCTGCATCGATATTATCAAATTGATCCGGCTCAACAAAAACAGGCGTTGCACCGTTCATTGTAATTCCCATCACACAGGCAATATATGCATTTGCCGATACAATCACCTCATCGCCCTCATGTATATCAAGAAGTCTAAAGCTAATCCATAAAGCATCCAGTCCACTTGCTAATCCAACACAATACTTAGTCCCGATGTATTTAGCCCATTCATCTTCAAAGGCATTGACTTCTTTTCCAAGAATATACCATCCCGAACGAAGTACTTCTATTGCTTTGTTTTCATATTCTTTCGCATTAAGGGAATACTGTCTTCCCAAATTATTTGGCATTATCATCTTTATTTGTCCTCCTATTGTAGTTTTTTAGTTAAAGGAAAATCTCTATTATTCTCTATTTTTTATCACTTTCGCAGGAACCCCGGCAACTATTGCATTAGCAGGTACATCTTTTGTTACTACTGCACCAGCTCCAATAACCCCGCCATCTCCAATCTTTACTCCTGCCATAATTGAAACGTTTGCTCCAATCCAAACATCGTTACCTATTATCGTATTTTTCCCTATATACGTTTGCTTTCTTATTAATTCTCCTTTTTGGATCCCATGATTATGATTTGTAATATAAACATTTGGCCCCATAATTACATCATTACCAAGTTCAATTCTACCTTCATAATAACAATCTATTACAACATTGTGAGTCAATGAAACATTGTTACCAAACTTCACTGAACAAGGTGCATAACAAATAATTTTTGAATTCTTGATAGTACAATTATTCCCCACTATAAATTGTCCATTTCCTTCCAGAATAGTATTACTTATACTTGTATTTTTGCCTTTTAAAATATCTAGTTTCCTTTTTTTCTTAATCATTCGACACAATATATTCTTTATTCCCATAGTTATGTATTCCTTATCTTTTCAAAATTTTTGTTTTAAAAATACTATAAAAATATATAAAACCTTGCAATTTTAACAGCCATGACAGGATTAAATAGACTAATACACCTACTATAACTTGAATAACCAAAGTAAGAATATCTGAAAGTCCTAAAAATTGAATTGAATACGCAATTCCCCCCATTACGATAGAAGCAAATAGTAATGGAATTAAATCGATAAATTGTCGTATAAATCCATAACCAATAAGCTTTCTATTTGGTATTGCACAAAGAATTGTACTGAAGATTTCACCAGCTACATAACTAATTCCAATCCAAAAAACTCCCATTTTCAACGTAAGAATCAATAAAGCAATACTAAAAATTCGCTCTATTACTTCCAACTTTAATATTTTTTCACTGTGACCAAGTGCTTTAATTGCATTTAAATTAGCAATTGAAAAAGGCCAAAATGCATATACCACACAAAACATATATAGAAACGGAACACATGGTAACCACTTTTCTGTAAGAAGAACCCTTATAAGGGGATTCGCACAGGCAATCAATCCTGTCATCATCGGAATTACAAGATAAGAACTAGTGTGAATAGATTTTTTTACAAGTTCCCTCACTCGAGTTTTATTATCTTGTTCCTTTGCCATTGCAGGAAACATCACAGCATCAACCGAAGCCGTAATGTTCGGAACAATCACAGCTGGAAATGTATCTCCTTTATTAAAAAAGGCCAAATCTGAAGTAGAGTATATTTTTCCAATCAAAAGATCTCTCATCTTCATATAAGTCGTATTTACCAACTTTGCAATTAAAAGTTTCCATCCATAAGAAAGCAATCCTTTCAAACGGGTCCATGAAAAAATTAATTTCGGTCTCCATTGAACCGTAATCCAAAGCACAATTGTATCTATTGTATAATTAACCAATGGTTGTGCAACCAAAGCCCACACACCAAATCCTGCAACAGCCATTGCAAGTCCTACTATTGCGGATACAATAGTTCCGAATAATGTTGCAAAGAAAAATTTTCGAAATATCATTTCTCTAGATACATACGCATATTGAATATTTTTAACCCCTGATATAAGGATAGTTATACTTTGTACCCTTACAATCGGTACAAGTTCTGGAATATCATAAAATTCTGCAATTAAAGGAGCCGCAAAAAACATAAGTAAATACAACACTGTGCACATTGCTATATTAAAGAAAAAAACGCTTGAAAAATCTAAATCATCCGCATCTTTTTTTTGAATCAATGCGTTGCCCAGACCACTATCTACAAAAACTTCTAATATTGTTGTAAATACTGTTATCAGAGCAACTGTTCCATAAGCCGAAGGCTCTAATAATCTTGCAAGTATTATTGAAACAAAAAACGTAACGAATTTTGCACTAAATTTTTCCATAAATCGCCACATAATATTAGATGAGATATTTTTTTTATCAGAATTCAACAACTTGTCCTCTTTTCTATTACTAAATTTATTAATGCTGTAGCAAGTCTTTTATTTGAAACAACCAAATACAAGGCTTACCAAATTTCGCTTGTAATCTTATTCGCTTTTGATAATTATAACTCTGTCTTGAAAAAATATCTGAATATTTTTCTAAAATCATCTCTTTATAATTTTTTTCCGTTTCTGCTTTTTTAAAAGCAAAAAAACGTTGCCATCTTTCAAGTTCTACTGCATACTTGTCATTCGTAAATACATTATATTCTTTATACGCATTAATTGAGTTCTCGCAAAAACGAATATATTTTTCTCTGCTCGTATTTTTATTATCCTCACTCCAACTTCCTGATGTAAAACGTCTGTAAACAGCCAATGATTCATTAATATAATAAATATCTCCTAATTGGCCAAAGTATAACAGCATCGGTACATCATCACTTCTATTTTTCATAAATGCTTGAGCAAATTTAGGATAATTCTTTTGATAATAAGTGTATTCCTCTCTTCTAAAAAAGTAACATACTTCATTAAAAAAGTTCCCTTCTCCTAAAAACTTCATAAAATCAACTGATTTGTACATTCCTGTTTTCAATTCAGTTGTTGGAATTGTAAGTTCTTTATCTAGTTGTTCTTTATCATTAATTTCTTTAACTCTATGAAGACACATCTGACAAGTTGGGTTTGCTTCCATTGCGTCATATTGTTTCTGTAATTTATATGGATCTGTCCAATAATCATCTCCATCGCATAATGCCACATATTTTCCTGTTGCTAATGGAAGCATGTACTCCGCATTAATGTTAATTCCTTGCGAATATACATTCTTTTTATGATAAATTGGTTTGATGATTTCAGGGTACTTTTTTTCATATTCATGAATAATTGCCGCTGTATCATCTGTCGAGCAATCCTCATTAATTATAATTTCAATAGGAAATGTAGTCTTTTGCAGTAAAAAACCTTCAATAGTATCTCTGATATATTTTTCATGATTAAACGCTAAACATAAAATACTAACACCGATTCCACTCATTTTTTCTTACTCCTCTACTATAAAATTTTCTGAATTTCCTGATAAATTCTTTCACAATTATTCTGATCATGCAACTCAAAAAATTTGTCAACTTGTTCGTTATACTCCTCTACCAATTTACAACCATGATCGATACATGTTCCGATTTCATTTATCAGTTTATTCAGAGAAAAAACAACTTCTCCGAATCCCATAGTACCATAATCAAAATATCCCTTCGTAAAGTCATAATGATCTTTGATATAATGATCTCTGTCGAATTGGTAATATATAACCGGTTTCCGCATATATGCAAAATCAAAAAACACACTCGAAAAATCTGTAATCAAAATTTTTGACTCCATTAACAATTGCTGAACATCATAATGGGTAAAATCTGCAATTTTAATATATTGACTCTGACTTTTAAAGCAACTTACATATTTCTGCATTTCATAATGCGGATAAAAGATCAGTTCCAAATCATTTACTTTTAACAAAGAACACAATTCTGGATTATTAAGTACATCATTCCATTTCATAAAGTACTCTGAATTCAAAAAATCTTCCACACTGATTCCCTGCAGCCACTTTCGAAATGTTGGCATAATTAAAATCTGATTTTTCTCAATATGCTTATGCAAATTATCAAAACGAGCTAATCCCGTATATTTAACTACTCCTTTTGGATGTCCAAAAGATGCTTTTACATAGTCGTATTCTGGTTTAGCAGAGCATATAAAAATATCTGGCTTTATTACAGGGTATGTTAATCCTGGTAGATAGTCCTTAATTATTCCATGTTGCAAAAAAACAAATTTATGTTTATCAAATTTTCTAAAAAGACTATTTTTATAATAATCTGGTATTGGAATATCGCCTCCCCATGCATGTGTAGAAATTCTGATTGCTGCTTCACAATATATCAAGTAGTGTTTAAAGGAATTTCTTTGAACTGTTCTAATATTCTTTCCCAGTTTATTATAATCTGCTGATTTATGATCAATCACATACCAAACTTTAATTTCCGGATGATTCTTTGAAAGCCACCTGCAAAAAAAATAAGCATTATCTCTTGCATCCGTTCCTCTTTCTGATATAATCCACACATCATTTCGTCTTTTTTTTGCTATAATAGCAATAATAAAAAACAAATAAAATTTCGATTTTCTAAATATGGCTTTTATATACCTCATATTAGTTCACCCCTATAAAGAGATTTATATTGATCAATAATTACTTCACTTTCAAATCTACGCATATCATATTTTCTGCCCTTTATTTTTCCTGTTTTAATATCATTAATTATCCTTCCAGCACAACTGGCTGAACCTTTGTCAATACTAAAAAATGTACAACCTCCACAATCTATTTCATTTGTCACGCTATCTGAAATATAACATTTTTTCTGCATTGCCTGAGCTTCCAATGGAACAAGCGGAAATCCTTCCGTATAAGAAGGAAAAATTAAAATATCACTTTCTGACAAAGCCTGTGCAACATCTGTATTTGATGGCAAAAATTGTATATACTTATCTAAATGTTTTTCATAAATCAGATTTTTCATTTCGTGATAGTACTGTTCAGATTTTTGATCTGAATAGCGACCAACAAATCTTAAACTTGCCTGCACATTGCGTTTTATCAGCTCATCCAAAACATTTATTGTAAAGATTTGATTCTTGTTTTCTGAAAAGGTTGCGATTTGTATTAATTGTATTGCATCATCTACATTCGTTTTTTCTAGATATAAATCTGGATTAAACTTGCTCATATCAACGCCATTATTAATTACTATTGCTTTATCCCTATACTTGCCAAATAAACTTTCAACAGCCTTAACTGAACAGCCAACCATATGAGTTGCACATCTGTATATCAAGTATCGATATACTTTTTCGTATAGCTTTCTAATGACATTTTCCTTATAAGAGAAATTTGTATGCGAATGGGCTATTCTAATCGGTACGTTCATTTTCTTAGCTGCTTTCAAACAAATCCCACTTTCATATGAATTATGACAATGAATAATATCATACGGACCTTGCTTTTTTATTGTACTTAAAACTGCTCTATATATTTTAAATCCTCGCAAATAAAAATCCATACGTCTTCGAATTTTACTAGTGCCTTGGTAATACACAGGTACTTTTATAATTTTTCCTCCATAAGCCAAAAATTCCTCTTCCAAACCGCCCTGTTCTTTTTGGAAGCATAGGATATCAAATGTATAATTGCTGGATAAAGATTCCACTATATTCATTACGACTTTTTGGATTCCACCAGCATTAAAAGTATTATACATAACAATAAGTACCTTCTTCATATTTTTCACCTCATACTTTATGATTAATATAACCTTCTGTAGCTTTTTCGTGTTGTTTTATTATACATGGGTTTCCAAACACTATAGAATGGCTCGGAATATCGCAATTAACATAAGTGTTAGGTGCAATGAGTACATCGTCTCCAATATGTATATTACCGACAATTACAGCATTAATTCCAATCCAACAACAATTGCCTATCTGAGGCACACCTTTTCGGCTTCCTCTGTTTTCTTGTCCAATGCAAACTCCCTTATGGATATTACAATTGTTTCCAATAACAACATTTTCATTTATAGTAATATTAAATGGATGTCCTAAATGAAAACCTTTTCCTATTTGCGTTTTATAATATAATTCAATCCCATGTTTTTCCTTAATCTTTTTAAACCAAAAACGGTATATTGCAAGAAAAAAGGGATTCTCCGTCGATTGGCATTTTCTAAAATAAAAGTGAAATTTTTTTAAATATGCATCTGGCTTTCCTTCATATCTATCCAAATCAGCAGAATACATCTCTTTAAAATTGTTCATTTTCAAACCTCGCATACATTTACAATTTCCAGGAAATTATTTTTTTATATCAATGAATAAAAAGCTTCATTTAACATTTTATGAATTAATTATCCTTCAATTCTAATATATCTTTTTTATTCCTTTATAATTAATATAAACCTGTAAAAAGCACAATACTAATATAAAATAAGTTCCTTTAGTATAGTAAGATACCGTTCCATAATCAGCAATAGTATGAACTATTAATACTATTAAACAAGCATCCGAAACTGATTCCTTTTTTAATGCAAATGGTATCAATTTGATTATTAAATATAAGATTATTCCATAATAAATACCAAATCCTATTATTCCTCCACTTGCTAATAATTCAATAAAATTATTATGTAAATATGTACTATGCCCTGTTGCTGCCATTGTTATTTGGCTTGTATTACCAATCCCTATGCCCAATATAGGCGTTTTTAAAAACTGCTTCCATCCCGCTTGAATATATAATTCTCTTTGTATCACTGACCCTTCTCGAACCGACTTGCCCTGTGAATAATCAACCAAGGATTGTATTCTTTCATTAAGACCTGAAAACACTTGAAAACGGCTAACAAAAAAAAGGACTGCTACTATAACTAGTATCACAAATACTATACGAAAAATGCCTTGAAAAAAATGTTCTTTTTCTCTATAACGAAAAAAGACAACCAACAGTATTCCGATAATTAATTCAATAAATGCTGTACGGCTTTGTGAAAAAGCCACAAGCATAATTGGCATGATTACCGTAATATATTTTAACTTCATTCCCTCATTCAAAATAAAATAAATAAATAATACTGCTGATATAGCTGCCCACATTCCAATTGCATTTGAATTTGCATAATCATTTCCTATCCGCACAGTTCCAGATGCCATTGCCAAAAAGCGTGAAATCCCATAATAATACAGTGAATATAAAGTAACTATTACGCTACTCCACATAATTACCGATAATATATCTCTGGATGACTCACTATCGCAATAACGCCAAAATACAATGGTCATGCAAATTAATATTTCTACAATAGTAATCGCCTTAGAGCGAGATTCTGCTCCATTTACCGCCCATAATGAACTCACAAAACAAAATAAGGCAAATAACATTACCATCACATGAAACAAAGTAATAGGTACTCGTATACGACCTCGATTTCTAAGAGCCATTGTACACAAAAGTAATCCACAACACATAGCTACACTGATTGTACTAAGCTGGCTTGTATTATATATTAAAAATGAACTACACATTATCAAAAGTAATAACCAAGACACTCTGTCATATATTTTGTCAACTTCCATTTTCATTTTAATTTTAATCTCCAAAGATAATTTTAATAAATTGATCTGCTACAGACTGAATATCATATTGTTCTTTAATAAATTGCTGTTCTCGGCTTTCTCGTTTAATACCTATCTTAGATAAAACTTTTTTTGCCCAAACACTTTCTGCTTCCGATAAAGAACAAAAATCAACAAGTCCGGTAATATTCACTTCTTGTGTTATAGTATCTGATAGTACCACTGGCAATCCAGTTGCTTGTGCTTCGATAACCACATTTGGCATTCCTTCATACAGTGAAGGTAATACAAATACATCCATAGCTGAAAGTATTTGCTCTATATCTGATCGTACACCTAAAAAGATAACTCTATTTTCGAGATGACGATTTTCTATCATCTCTCTAATACTCCCCTCTAACGGGCCATCACCTACTAACAAAAGTAATGCATCTTTATTGATTTTGCAAATTTCCTCAAATATTTTTATTAAGAAAACATGATTTTTTTGTTCATAAAAGCGTCCGATATGACCAATAACAACTGCATCTTTTTCTATATCCAGTTCACTTCTAATTTTCGAACGATAGCTTTCTTTATATTGAAAAATTGATGTATCAACAGCATTATGTAAAATATTCACTTCATGGTTATCGTATGCTTTTTTACCAAAAGTATATTTAGCTGCTAAATCAGAAGGCGCTATTTTAACGTCCACGTATTTGTCATATAATAACCTTCCCATTCTATGTGCAATAACTGATAACATACTACCACCATCACTAGAATTGCTGGAACGAACACAGCATCTTTTTACTCCCGCTTTTTTCGCAACTTTCAAATCTAAAAAACCAGCTGCACTCGATGTAATCCGTAATACTACTTCATACTTTTCTTTTCTTATCAGTTCATCAAGCTGTTTTTTAAATTCTCTTACATTACTTGACTTTGATGGAATATAATAAAGCTTCCCTCCTAAAGCCGTTATTTCATTATCATAAAAACCTTTTTGCTGTATATTAACACAAAAATCCATTTGATATTTTGTTTTATCTATCTGACGGTATATTTTCATTAAAAAGGTTTCTGCACCACCAGTATTCATACAACTTATTAGGCATAGCACTCTTTTCATAAACATTCCTCTTTTCACGCTTCTAAATAATTACAAATATTATTTATTACTATGTCTTTTGAAAATAAATGAGCTTTGCAAAGACAATTTTTTTTCAACATATTAATTTTTTCAATATTCATAGCTGCATATTCTAATTGTTTTTCAAATTTTTCAACATCTCCAAAGGGATATCCATACCCTGTCACTTCATTTTCAAATACTCCAACGTAATTTAACCATAAAGCAGAAATAACCGGTACTCCTGCACAATATGCATCGATCAAGGTGCCAGGAATACCTTCCGTATAAAACCTTGTAGGAAATAGCAACAAAAAGTATTGCTTGACAGTCTCAACGCTCTTATCTGCAGGAACTATTCCTTTATATGAGATATATTCGGGAAAATTACTTCTAATTTTTTTAAATTCATCTACATATTCTTCACCTATTGCTCCATATATATCAAGTTTGTATATTGTTTTCCCATATTTTTGGTTTATTGCCGTAACTGCATTAATAGCATCCTCAATGCCTTTTCCTTTATTTATACGTGAAAAAGTACAAACCGGTAAGGGATATTCATAATTATAATTCATCTCATTTTCTTTTAATATAGTAAGATCTTTAAAATTAGGAATTATCGTGACGTTGTTTAACCCAAGAACTTCTAAATCTTTTTGCATTTGAGCTGTTTCAACCCAAATTCCATTGAATTGTTGAAGAAGTTTGCATATCCTTTTTTTTCTTTCAATGAATGTTGGCAACCAACCTCCAATAACATTATAATATATCTTTTTATTATTTTTATATAGCATTAATAATGTTGCAAAAACACCTAAGCCATTCTCAGCTGGCAACATAATAAGACAATCACACTTATTTGCAACCTTAAAAAAATGTTTTAGCACTTTCAGTGGTTTTTTTTTCCATCCCATTGTTTCAACAAATTCTATATTTTGTTGACCATATCGTTCGGTTAAGCCATGATAAAGTGCTCTAGTTTTTACAGGCTGTCCTCCTGTATCCAATGTATCAAACCCAAACGCACCTATAATTCCTATTTTCATCTTTAGCTTTCTCCTTTCCGATATTCTGTCTATAAATAAAATTTGCATTTTTCTATATAGCTCTCGCCACCAAATACTAATTCATTATACTTTCTTGAATTTCCTCTTGATAATACTTTTTCAAGCAAATTGCTCATCGTTTTATTTCTTCATAATATCTTTATATTGAGCAAAACTCATTAAGTTTAAATCCTTCTCACTTATAATCAGATTTTCTTTCCCACCGATAAGTTCAAATGGCCACTCTATTCCGATATCCAAATCATTATACATAATTCCCGAATCACCTTTTCCATAAAAAACTTCTGCTGCTTTATAACTTACAATTGAATCCTCAATCACTAGATATCCATGACCAAAATATGCTGGGACCAATAAGGAATTCATATTTTCACCTGTTAAATGAAACCCCTTCCACTGTCCAAAAGTTGGCGAATCAGGTCTTAAATCAACAATAACATCAAAAACATGCCCGCTCACACAACGAACTAACTTTGGTTGCTGTTTAATCATCTGAAAATGAGATGCTCTAATTACTCCTCTTTTAGAAATTGTATAAAATACTTCTTTAAGCTCATAATTAATACCATGTTCCTTGAATACTTCAATGTTATAATCTTTAATTAATCCACCTCTATCATCAGAAGCCCAAAAAGGCTTAATAAGATATGCACCTTTTAAATCCAATTCCTCAAAATCCCATTTTTGTACCATTGTTTCGCCTCCTAGTAGTTTTCCAAAGTGTACCTAATTCCATCAGTAAATGATTTTGAAATATACTCACCAATATCACGTACAAGATCTGATGTATCAAACATTTCAAATGTATACTTTATTCCATCATCTGAACGCAAACCTACTTTAATAAATTCTTCTTTTCCATACAACCTTCCTATTTCAAATAGGTACTCTTTTAAGATTCTTGGTTCTCCAGAACCAATGTAGTAACAATTCTTATTTGTCGTATTTTCGCCAAGTCTCATTACCGCTTCTATTAAATCTTCAATATAGATAAAATCATACGGTTGAAGTGCCGGACCAAATGTCGCTTCATTTCCTTTCATAAGTTCTCCAATTGTATAACTTACAAGATTACCTGTTTTATTTTCTGGTCCATAGATATTTGAAAACTGCATCCACACAAAATCCAAGTCTATATTTTTACAATAAGTCTCAAGCATCAAATGGGTAGCATGTTTAGCAACTCCATAAAGCATCCCGCCATTCGTTTTTTTCAAATTTGGCAACGACTCTGTTGCTCTTTCAGCAATAGTTCCTGCACATAACATTTTCTTACATCCAATTTTTTTTGCAACTGTAGCACAATTCATTGACATTTCTGCATTTTTCAACTGTACAATCGGATTTGCTTTTGCAACTCCATTAACCCCCGCCCAAGCAAAATGATAAAATGCATCATATTCATTATCTGGAATGCACTTTTCTAATTTTTCAACATCATCAAGCCCAATTTCAATCTTTTTTACCAAATCGCATTGTGGCAAGTTTGAATTCATAAAAGAAATATCTATCGCAATCACTTCAATATTATTCTTTACTAATCTATTAATTAAAGAGCTACCTATAAAACCATTAGCACCTGTTACTATTACCGTTTTCATTAGTCAGCCACTCCCAAAAATTCTTCTATTTCTTTATCCATACAATTTCTAATATTTCCTTCTTCAGCCCAACATTTCGACCATTCAACTACTTTCTCAATAGCTTTCTCCAAATTCCAATGTGGATTCCATCCAAATGTCGTCTTTAGCTTTGAGCAATCAAGTTTTAAGAAATTAGCTTCATGCGGTCCTCCATCATACTTATTAATCCATGTTATACCTTCGCCCCATTTTCTAACAAATACATCAACAAGGGTGCCTGTCTGATAACAATCAACATCATCGGGTCCAACATTATAATACCCTGCATATCGTTTATCCTCATACTGCATTGCTGCAATCATAAGATAAGCATAAAGTGGCTCTAACACATGCTGGTATGGACGGGTTGAGAATGGATTTCTGACTACAATATCCTCTTTATTTATTGCTGCCCTAATACAATCTGGAATAATTCTATCATTAGCAAAATCTCCTCCACCTATAACGTTACCCGCTCTTGCAGTAGATACAGCAATCCCTAATTCATCAAAAAAAGAATTAATATATGAATGCGTCACAAGTTCAGAACATGATTTAGAGTTAGAATATGGATCATATCCATCTAATTCCTCGTTTTCTCTATACCCCCATGCCCATTCCTTATTTAAATATACTTTATCAGTAGTAACATTTAAAAAGGACCTAACTGTTTTTGACAGTCTTACGCATTCGCAAATATTAACCGTACCCATTACATTCGTATCATATGTATAAACCGGATTCTTATAACTATCGCGGACAATTGGTTGCGCAGCTAAATGTAAAACTATTTCCGGTTGAGCCTCATCAAATGCCTTTTTAAGAGATTCCAAATTTCTAATATCTCCAATAATAGAATTTATATCATTTTCTATCCCAGCAATTTCAAATAATGAAGGTTTTGTCGGCGGCATTAATGAGTATCCTGTTACCTCAGCTCCAACATTTGAAAGCATCTTACATAACCAACTTCCTTTAAAACCAGTATGTCCAGTAACAAATACTTTTTTCCCTTTATAAAAATTCATATCAAACATTTATTAATTCTCCCAAATTTTCCAAGGTGCATTTCCTGAAGCCCAAAGTTTCTCTAATTGTTGTTTTTCTCTAAGTGTATCCATACATTGCCAATAACCAGTGTGCGTACGTGCAATCAATTCGCCATCAGCTACCAGTCCATTTAATGGTTCTTGTTCAAATACGGTTTTATCACCCTCAATTCGATCAAATATTTCTGGATTCATTACCATAAACCCTATATTAATTAAATCTCCATCCAAATCTGATTTTTCTCTAAATGCATTAACCTTACCATCCTTGGCAATATCAAGAACTCCTTTGTTTTGTCCAAAATTATATACAGAAATAGTTCCTATTTTCCCATGCTTTTTATGGAATTCAAGTAACTCATTCACATTAATATTTCCGACTGCATCTCCATATGTAAGCATAAATGGTTCATTTCCGACATAATCTCGTATTCTTTTAATACGTCCGCCTGTCATAGTATTCAACCCAGTATCAACAACCGTAACTTTCCATGCTTCAGCATGTTTATTATGAACAATCATTTCATTTCCTTTTGTAAAATCAAAGGTAATATCCGACGTGTGTAAAAAATAATCAGCAAACCATTCTTTTATTACATGTTGTTTATAACCTGCACAAATAATAAACTCATTAAATCCTTGTGCTGAATAACATTTCATAATGTGCCATAATATTGGCATGCTACCAATTTCAATCATTGGTTTTGGTTTAAATGCAGATTCTTCCGAAATCCTTGTCCCAAACCCACCAGCTAAAATAACTACTTTCATTTTCTTTTTCTCCTATCAATACTCTGTTGTAAACTTCAATCCAAATTTTGTAAGTAACCTCTTTATTCTTTTCCTAAAAGATGGAGTAAAGATATTGCTGCAACAACCTCTTATATCTTGTGATAAAGCCTTAATTCCTGACATTTTTTCTCTTGAAGAATTCACGTTTATATGTTCATGCCTTAAGAAAAATAACGCTTTTGGCAACCATTTTCCTTTATCCACAGCATGAACAACCGGGAAGATATTTTTATTACAAGCAATTACATCAGAAAAATAATTAGAAGAACTATCCTGAGCTTCCTTTAACAATTCAGCCTCAATATCCCAAGCCGATTTTAGTCCATCCCCCAATAAAGAAAGAAGATAATCTTTACGATAAATACCTCTTTGCAGATTAATACCATATGGAGTATTCATTTTCACCCAACTTAAATAATTATGCCCTTTTACTTTTTTACCACCATTTAATGGTTTAAGTCTACAAAACTTGATATCATTCCTATCCATAAAATTAAGAATATCATCAATATATCTTGAATCTATTTTCTTTGAGATCAACAAATCATCACAAAGAAGCATTATATACTTTTCATTAATCTCTGAAAGTGCGTACATACTTCTTTCAACCCATGTATCACTCGTATTATGACTATCAATAATATCTACACCCTTATAATTTGCCTCATAATTAGTAGACAAAACAAATCTATATCTGCTATCTGGCCAAAATCTATTTTTACATATGTAAAACGCATCAAATACATCTTTATAGGATTTTGGAGAACTTACATAAATGCACATTCTTTTTTCCATTATGATAAACTTATCTCCTTACATATCTTTTCTTCTTATAAAAACCAAACACTAAATTTCTACCCGTATTAATCAAACTTTCAATCCATCCCATGCCTTCGGCTTCATGGTAAAGTTTAAAATGCCAACCTATCATTGTTTTGATACTATGTGTACTCACACTTCCTACACGTCCTTTTCTATACTGACCTAATGTTTCATCAAGTAAATAACAATCAGCTTTCTTACACACCTTTAACCACATTGCATAATCATTGTTTTTCTTAATATCCTCAATCTGAATCAATCCAACTTTTTCAGCATTATACATAACAGTAAGACACCCCGGCCAACAGTAATTAAACATTCCTATTTTGCTTATTTTTTTTGGTCCGGTAACTGTTACACCTGTTTTATTTCCATTAACATCAATCTCTTCATAGTTTGTATAAGAAAACGCATATCCATTTTCTTCCATAAATCGAATTTGTTTTTCTAATTTATTTGGCATCCATAAATCATCAGAATCCAAGAATGCAATCCACTGGCCTTTTGACTCGCGTAATGCTTTGTTACGACTTACTGCTGCACCGGAATTCTTTTCATTTTTCAAATAATGAATACGAGTGTCTTTTATTTTTTCAAGCACTTCATCTGTATTATCAGTTGAACAATCATCTACAATGATTAATTCCCAATTCGGATAAGTCTGATCTAATACTGACTGTATTGTTTTTTCAATATAGAGAGCTGTGTTGTAAGAAGGCATAATAATGGACACTAATCCTTCCACTCTTTCTATTCCGTCTTCTCCATTTAAAATTCTTTTCGCAATATGTTGCTTCTCTTGATATTCGCTTTTATCTACTTTTTCCGTTCTCAACAGATAATCTCCAAAATCTTCTGCTGTAGCCATATCGTCCTGTGTAATTCCCTCATGTTTAATGAATGCTTTTTTCACAGTGGCAAAAATAATTCTCAAATCTTCTTTAAAACTTACATTTTCAATATATTTCAAATCCCAATCAATCTTATCTTCCCATGATATTGTATTACGTCCATTAACTTGAGCCAAACCACTAAGCCCTGGCTTAGCAGTATGTCTCATTCTTTGCTCTTCTGTCATAAATACCATATCTCTAACAAGCTGCGGACGTGGACCTATCACAGACATCGTTCCATTAAGTATATTAAATGCTTCCGGTAATTCATCCAAACTAGTATTTCTAAGCCATTGACCAAACTTAGTCAATCTCACCTCATCCGGAAGTAATTCTCCATTTTCATCTCTTTCATCTGTCATAGAACGAAATTTATACATTTTGAATACAGTTTCTTTTCCATCTGGTCCGACTAATCCCGGTCTATCTTGAGTGAATAAAACAGGGGAGCCAAGTTTTACTCTAACAAGGAGCGAAACACCAAGATATAAAGGACTGAATACTACGATTGCACCCGTTGCACATATTATATCTATCAATCTCTTTACGTATTTTTCATAAACTCCCATTTTACGCTGAATAATCGGCTCGATAACATCAACCTTATATGTAGATTTTTTAGCTTTATTTTTCATCATTTTTGCCGTGATTGCTGTTGCAATAGTTGCTCCAGCAGCAACGCACCCTATTACTTTTTTCTTAGACACAACGCTCTCCTACATTTCTAAATACTCATTACTCAAAACAAGCTCTTATAACTTTAATAATCCTCTCCTGCTCTTCCACCGTCATCTTATTATCACTCGGCAGACAAACACCTCTCTGGAAGATATCCGCTCCAGCATCCTTAATGCTTCCTGCGATATATGCATTCGTCTTTGCTCTTCCTGAACCATTGACTGTCACAAACTCATGCATTCTATACATTGGCTGCATATGCATCGGTTTCCAGATTGGTCTTCCCTCTGCATTGATACTGTTCAGCGCATCGAGTATCTCTGTCGGACAACTCTTTCCTGCTTCTGCAATATAAAGTGCTTCTGTTTCACTTCTCACCTGCTTGCACATAGCATCTTCGTCAATCAATAAACAACTCAACCAATAATTTGGTTCTGCTTTTGTCTCATCAAATGGATTCATCACTACCGGAAGGTCTTTTAATCCTTCTTTATATCTTTCATAGATTGCTTTCTTCTGAGCAATATGGTCAGACAAATGATTGTACTGATCTCTGATTACTCCTGCAATAACATTACTCATGCGATAATTGTAACCAACTTCTTCATTCTGATACCATGCTGCATTTTCTCTTGCCTGTGTAGACCATTTACGCGCCTGGTTTGCATCTTCCAGTGAATCTGTCAGAAGGCAGCCGCCCGCAGAGCCTGTAATAATCTTATTACCATTGTAAGACACTGCAGCATAATCGCCATAAGAGCCACACTGTTTTCCTTCCCACGTTGCTCCCATTGCCTCCGCTGCATCTTCTACTAACAATGCTCCATGTTTCTCACATATTTCTTTAATCTGTTTCACATTTCCCGGGAAACCATAAAGTTCCGCATAAACAACCAGTTTCGCATCTGGATACATCTCAAATGCTTTTTCCAAAGCAACCGGATCCATTCCCCACGAATCGTACTCCGTATCAATGAATACCGGAATCCCCCCTTCGTATACAACCGGGTTTAACGTAGCATTAAATGTCATATCTGTGCAAAATACACGTTTATTCTGTAATGCACCAATTCCAACAGGTGGTTTCCCATACAACCTCTCCCCCGCAAGTTTCATGCAAAGATGAAGCGCTGCCGTGCCACAGGATAATGCAACCGCATATTTGGTTTCGGATGTTTCTGCCGCCACCTTCTCTACCTCATTGATATTTGCACCGACGGTAGACATCCAGTTTGTTTTATACGCTTCCATTACATAACGCATCGAATCCTGATACATCGTAGGCGAAGAAAGCCATACTTTGTTTTCGAATTTTTCAAATCGATTATTATTTTTTAACATTTTCGCACCTCTTATTTACATCATTATAATTTGAACTCGCCATTATTTTTATAAATCCGACTTCTTCGGATGATAAGTAGGCACAATCTCCGCCACAATCGACTTCATACTCTGCTCTTCCCTGTAAGCCGCCTCATCCAGCTGCTTCAGTTTCGCCTTGAACCACTCATCATTCATCTCGATCGGTTTTCCGATATGGATCAGTTTATTCTCTGTATCCTGAAGTCCTTCCTCATCCATCAACAGTTCTTCGAACAATTTTTCACCCGGTCTGAGTCCGGTATATTCCACCATGATATCCACATCCGGTGTGTATCCGGACAGACGGATCAGGTTTCTTGCCATATCATCAATTCTTACCGGCTCACCCATATCCAGTACGAAGATTTCTCCTCCTTTGGCATAGTGAGCTGCCTGAAGTACCAGTGATACTGCTTCAGGAATTGTCATAAAGTAACGGATGATGTTCTTATCTGTTACCGTAACCGGACCGCCCGCTGCGATCTGTTTCTTAAACAAAGGGATTACACTTCCGTTACTTCCCAGTACATTTCCGAAGCGGACTGCTACAAAGTCGGTATCTTTGCATTGGCGGTTCATCATCTGTACGACCATCTCGCAGAGACGCTTGGATGCTCCCATGATATTTGTCGGGTTTACTGCTTTATCGGTAGAGATGAGAACGAATTTCTTCACGCCGGCTCTGGATGCTGCCACTGCTGTCTTGTAGGTTCCCATTACGTTATTCTTGATTGCTTCACACGGGCTGTCTTCCATCAGCGGCACGTGTTTGTGCGCTGCGGCATGGAACACAGCATCTGGCTTATAATTCTTCATGACCCAGCGAATACGGTTCGTATTACGTACAGAACCGATCAGGACTTCCAGATCCAGGTCATCGCCGTATTTTCTCTTTAATTCCTGCTGAATCTCGTATGCATTGTTCTCATACATATCGAAGATGATCAGCTTCTTCGGTCCTGCTGCCGCGATCTGACGGCAGAGCTCGCTTCCGATGGATCCGCCGCCACCTGTCACAAGCAAGGTCTTTCCACCGATGGATTCGAAGATCTCATCCATATTTACCTTTACCTGCGCACGTCCCAGAAGGTCTGTAATCTCTACGTTACGAAGCTTGCTTACACTCACTTCACCGTTCATCAACTGGTACACACCCGGTACGGTCTGCATACGGCACCCGGTGTCTTTGCAGATATTTAAGATATCTTTTCTATTCTGGCCGGTAGTTGCCGGGATGGAATAGATGATTCTGGTGACATGATATTTCTTCACCATCTCCGGAATGCTGTAACGGTTTCCTACGATTGGGATTCCCTCTAACATTCTTCCTCTTTTGTTCGGGTTATCATCGATGATGCACACAACCTGTGTATGCAGTTTCTCAGAGTTGATCATTTCCTTGATCAGTGCCTGTCCTGCCGCACCGGCTCCGATCACCATAACTCTGTCTGCTTTTTCTTCCGATGCTGCCACCTCATTACTGTTCGCATAGAATCGAAGCAGACGGTAAGAGAACCGCACCGCTGTCGTCAGGCAGAAGCTGATGATGTATCCCATAAAATAATAAGATCTAGGCATGTGCATATCCATGAATAACATTCCGGCAATATATGCCACACCCAGAATCATATATGCAGTCAGAATCATTCGTAGTTCTGCCACACTTGCAAGTCTCCAGATACTATGATACAGCCTGCATACATAGAACACTACCAGTGTAATCATTACATAGTATGGCATTGTCCACAGATATCCATCAATATACATCACCGGTATCATGCTGAACTTCAGATCAAACCGCAATAACAACGCTGCCAGATAAGATACCAAGATAATCAATACATCCATAAATGCCAGAAGTACAGCTCTGTTAATCCAGATCTTACTATATTTATTTTCTTCTGTTTTCTTCTGTTCTTTCATTTTATATAACTCCCTGCTACTCTGCTTACTCTATTTTCCAACATGACGGTATCCGACTGCAAGTATTCCGCAAAACATCGCAAATACCATTGCAATCATTGCCCGGGTTGGATTTACTGCCAATTCTACTCCCTGCTTGCTTACAACCGGATTGCTCGCCAGCACCACTACACACATTCCGCACAGGATACATGCAGTTACAACAACAAAAAGGAATTGTTTCATTCTTCTTTTTTTCTTCTGTTCGCTCACTTTACTTCTCCATCCTTCCACTAATATCTTTTTCTCAGTTTTTCCAGTATTTTCAGGCACTAGAAAAAATCCTTAGTTTCAATCTCTAAACCCTCTAAACCAAGGATTTTTACCCAATTATTATTCTTGCACATATGTATCTTTAAATAAAGTCATAACTTTCTGTACTCCATAAATTGTGCAACTGGCTGCCATGCTACATAACCTTATATTGCTCCGGTTATCTCATTTCTTGCAGTTTAGACCCTGTAGTTTTGCGCCGTCAGTTTTCACTGAGTTTGCCCTTAGCTATGGAGCATTATACAGTATCTTACTTTTTTCGACAATAGGCAGTTTATAGATTTTTAATTTTTAAACTTTTTGGAGATTTTCATTCTCCTTTGTATTAAGACTTTTTTCTCCTCCATTTCACGTACATTCCAACAACCTCAATTACCATCTTCACCACCAATCCCCCATAATACACCATCTTCAATACCAAGATCACATTATTCATTATCATCGTATTCATCACGAATGCTCCTTTCTTATTATCCTTTTCGGCCGGTCTATAAGAAAGGTACACCTGCCTGATCGACATATCTCTGTATTTGAATTTTGTTATGATTTTGTTGGATTTTTCTATATTTTTTCTCAGAAAGTCAGTTCCTTCTCCCACACCTGCAGCTTCCGCCGAAATCCATCCATTTCCATTGTTCCTTTTCTTTCTACGATATCCCTGATGCATCCACACGCTTTTTCTGCCTCTTTTACATTTGCCGGGAACTTCTGATAACACCTTTTCCGGATGAATTGTGGCTGCTTATGTCTCAAATACTTATAGCAGCTGCGGATGATCGATACATCCGCAGCTAACTGCTCCCACATTTTCGTGCTAAAATCAAATTCATACATTTTAGATTTTGTATAATTCTTTTTTGACGTACTATAGTTAATTCTCTGCTTTAGTTTTTCTGTTTTCATTCATTCTCCATTATCGAATTCGATTCATCGTATAGTTGATCAATATTTTCATTAAACCGGTCAAATTCATATCCGATTCGCGGATATGACATGAATTCTAATGCTGATACTTTCACTTTTCCTTCCTGGTTCTTAACGAACTCATATACCATAACATTCTTTGTATCATCAAGCATATCTTTATTCGTTAAACCGATTTTTTCATTCTTTTTATTTCTTTCTGCAATATTTTTCATTCTTGATAATAAAATTATATTATTTAATTTTCCTGCCATTGTATCGCTGTGCGTTGATATAATCATTTTTTCCCTAAATTACAAAAACGTATCAATGCCCTTGTAACGGTTCCCCGCAATAGTGGATGTACGCTGTTTTCTACTTCATCGTAATATACATAGCCTGTTTTCTGATTAGACATCAATATATTCGATAAAATTGATAATTCATGAATCATGGATGACGCATAATTCAGCGGGATTATATTTCCATTTTCTTTGAAAACAAACTGACCATTTTCATACTCCACTTTTCCGTTCAAAAGTTGTTCTTCCACAAATCGAATCAGATTGCTTTCCTCTAAGTCCAAATCAGCTTTTTTGTATATGTTTGTATAAAATTAAGATATTCCGAAACCGGAACCGGCAGTCCCTCATTTGCACTTGTAGTTTCAGCAAACATATAGCGATATAACATCTGCAATCCGGCTCTCGCCGCCGGAACAAACAGCTGTTTTTCATCTTCTTCTATTCCAATCATATCGATTAATACTCTGTGTGCCAGAATATTTTCAATATCATCAGACACCTCTAAATTTTCAAAAATTGTTATGCGATCACTATTGGGGTCACCTTTTTCCAGGCTTACTTTATCCGAAATGGTAGCAATGTAAAAGAAATCTTCATAATCCTCAAACTTAATCTTAATATTTCCCAGTGGAATCGGACTTTTAAAGTTATTTATAATAAATTTATCTTTATTCTCTTTCAAGTATATATTTATTTTATTTTCAACATCCTTATACCATTCCTGATCAAATCGGATATATTTTATATCTTCTCTTTCTGTCCGTTTTACATTTGTACATTCTGCTTTCCATTTTTTATTAACTCTACCACACCATAGAGTAATTCCATCAATAATGTCTTTCCACTATTATTATCACCTACAAACAGTAGAAATTCATCCAGATATACAGAAGCACTGTCTATCTTGGCAAATTCCTTCACTTCAATCTTTGTCCTTCTTTCTTATATTTTCTTATCAACTAAAAATGGTTTCATACTATCACTATATTAAAACAATGATAGCACGAAACCATTCTCTTCTCAAGCAGAGAGTACCGTTGTTATTTCGTAATTATTCGTCGAATACTTTTGTTCCGTCTGAGTACAAATATGTAATATCTGGATTTATTTTTCTATATCCTTCTTTTACTTTTCCTGCCATCTCAGCCCTTGGTACAATTCCCGGGCTGATGACGTATTTTTTACATTCACCCAGAAAAAGTATACTCCATCCTTCTTTTACTCCCCGCACATAGTCCGGATCACTTTCTTCATATCCTGCCAGCATTTCCTGATCCAACCTGCTCAATTCTCTCGGGGCAATATAAGCATACAATGCGTAACTGATCTTTTTATCCCGGGTTTCTTTTCCCGAATCCGTCATTTCTTGCATCTGGAAATTTGACCGTATTACACCAAATTCTCCTACATGCCACATCTTCTTTCCCTCATCTGCCGTTTCATGCATCCAAAAATTTGACCTCATTACACCAAATTCTGCCACATGAAACATTTCTTCCATAAGTTCATATTGATTTTCGGAATTGATTCCATATATAGGATGAATCAATACAGGATCAAGATTTGCAATTCCTTGTATTCCATCGTTAGATTCACTTATATGCTTACAACGATTTGTTATTTCATATATTTCGTCTTCTAATTTAAGGCATTTATACAAATTTGGATTAACAAACGGCCATATTGTATTTACAACATCATATTGTTCAAATATACCTTTCCATTCATCTGCTCTGATTACAATTGTTCTTAACGAAATTCGGCCTTGATGCCCTCTGTAATGCGTACATGGAAATTCCTGATATTCTCCACCTACGATGACAACATCCTGCCCATTTACGCTTATCTTATCTGCATCCATACTCCTTCCCAATATGACACGCCGTGTCACTTCCATATATTCTCTAAAATCAAGATGGTTCAGCCGAACCTCCTCATTTCTAAAGACACCATTCAATCCATAATGATTTTTCTGTAAGAATTTTTCGTCAAATCTTAATTCTATATGTTGTACTATTTCCAGCTTCCTCATCAGTTTTTCTGCTATATAAGGAAATTTTCCGGCAATAATATCTAATATAATCGATTCTTCCGGCTCACCTGGTCCTATATTCTCTTTCCTGATATGTTCTACAATAATCTTCTGCAATTCTTCTATAAACTGTTCTCTTAATTCTTTTAATTCTGTTTCCATCTCAGGAACGCTCACACATGAATTGCGGTCAACCGCCAACACCGGTCTTTGAATCCCTGTATAATTAATCAGACTTGAATGAACAATATCATTTCCTAATGGATTTTTTTCACTTTTATTTAAAGCCATATATATATGTTCTACGAATATACCATCCACAAATCTACTCATTTCCTTATGTCCAATAAATTCACTGAAATTATATATTTTCAGATCACATATACCGATTCCTTTTTTCGGTAATGTTATATGCGAATATAACTCCATGTTTTTACTCACAGCTTTGATAACATAGTCCTCCATCTGATCTCTTTTTTCCATTACTGTTTTATATGCATTTTTCATTCCGACATCATGAATTCTATCTTCCCACACTACCTCTATGTCTTCATTTTCAATTCCTTCATAATTTCTCTGGTCAAAAATCGTATTGGAATAATAAAGCTCATGACACCTGCTATCCTCACCACAAACCACAACTGAAATATCCTGACATTTGATTCCTATATGCTGACTCAGGATATAAAGCAAATTTCCCTCAATAATCTCCCAGTTTCCCATATATTCTCTCATTTTTTTCCCATCATCCATCAGCGCCAGCGGCAGTTTCGGAATATATTCCGCATTGACCTTGTCCCGGTATTCTTCTTTCAGATACAACTTCACCAGTGTACCGTGATCGCCGATTGCCTCTGCTTCTGTCCTCTTCGGCTTCGTGTAATAAAAATGTTCGTTGACGCCTTCCATCATAAAGCTTAATGCATTTCCGCTTTCTTCATAATGGATTGTCGTGATTCCGATTTTATCTGCAAGCATATAGCCGGATAAAAGTCCGATTCCGAACTGTGAGGTCGGTTTTACATCGTATCCCCAGTCTGTATTTTGTTTTGCGAAGTCTTTAGACCTGTAATAAGAATTTCCGATATGAAGCAGGTAGTTCTTGATGATGTATGCATTCATACCTGTTCCATGATCCCGGCAATAGATGTATTTTTCTTTTTTTCCATGAAAATCTTCTTCTCCGATGCCGAATTCGATTGTCAGGTTCTCTGTCTTTCCTTTTTTCTTATTATATGCTTTCATGCACTTTGAAGCGTCCAGTGCATTCTGATATATCTCCCGCAGGCACAGGAATGGATCTTTATACAGTTGGATTCCCATTAACAATTCAAGGATTTTTGACTGATTCAGGACGAATTTCATATCGTTATCCGGCACAAACTGATCTTTATCATAGCCTATATCCGTTCTGTCAACCTTCTCTATATTGAAGCAGTATTGTCCGTTTTCAACGCTCTGGTTCATTTCCCATTTATTTTTCAGCACATAATAGTTGTCTATCTCGTTATCGATCCATCCCATATAGTCCTGAATAAAATAGTACATCTCCGGATCTTCGCAATATGCCTGATAATTGATAGTAACTTTTCCGTTCTCATTCTGTACTTTGTACTGCAGTTCCTGGAATTTTGCATTCCAGTGCTTATAACTTACCGCATCTGTAATCTGTTTCTCTGCATACAGGGAACGGGGTGCTCTTTTGGAATCAAAGTGAATGACATCGCCCAATCTTAACATCATTGCAAGGAACTGTATGTTAGCTATCTCTCCAAGCCAGTCTTTTCTCGAAACCGGTAACTGGAACACACTTTCCAGATTCTCACCGTGACATCTGCATATTGCTGCCAGATCTTCTATGAATTTTTCTGCATAAAATCCGCCGATTGCATCTGCGATTTTTTCTTTCAGATTTTCGACGTTTTCGGCCACTCTGATATGATGTGTCTGCCGTATGAATTCACTGCGAATCCATCTGCTTTTATCCATATATTCAGAAACAGAACCCTTGCACTCGTCCAGATCTGATATATAGCCATTTCGGAACTCTTCATACTGCTGCATAAGCTCTGCCAGTGACTCTGTCATTTTGTCTTCTGTCGGATTTGCACATACATAATTTTTCGCTATATCATAGCAGAGTAGCTTGTCTTTGTTCTCCTCAATGATCCGTAATGCCTCTAAATGTGTGTGCTTAGGTTTATAATCATTACAAATGGTGAATTTCAGTGTATTATCGTGGCATTCTTCTGTTCCCTCTACGGCTTTCAGTACTTTATATTCCCATTCCGGTAATGCCATTGCCGAATCATGCAGATATGCAGACATATATAACAGGATGAGTTCATACACTGTCATCTTCACCATATTCTGCCCCAGAATATCTTCTATAATCTCCAGTACTTTTTCGCTGTGTTCTTTGTCATGTGTGTCGTAATCTCTCATCTGTGCAACTATCTGTTTATTATGCTGGCTTACATTTTCTACAATTTCCCGGCACACGCGCCACAGGCTTGTGGTTTTATCATCTTTTTCGTCTTCAACCATTGTTGTGATTCTTTCCTGTATCTTCATATGTTATGTCCTCTCGTGTTTATATGATATATCCGTATTTTTATTATATATTATAGCATATTCCGGCTATATAGTATGAAAAACAGATACAAAGGTATAATTTTTATCACCTCGTATCTGTTTTATCATTTACTATTTCTAAATCAGAATTTGTTCTTACATTTCCATTCTTTTTTCCCGCTTCACCGCACACCGTTTCTTATAAAACGCCACGCCGTAACATATCACTTCCTCATACTCATCCCGAAGGCTTTCTGCATATTTCCGGTCCCGTATCTGTTCCAGCGCTTTCTCGCAATCTTCCTCCATATCATTTAGAGTTTTCGAATTCTTCACCTCGAATACCGCAGCCCGGCCTTCGCTGGCATCATACACTACAATATCACTGCGGCCCTCGCCGTGCTCCTTATTCGACTCCACCGTATATCCGGCTCCGGCAAATATACCTGCCAGAAATGCATGATAAAAGTCTTCTTTGTAATCATGATAACTGATCGTTACACGAAGTAATTTGCTCATTTCTTTTGTAAGTTTATCACTTTCTCCGCTCCAGACGGCTGCAAACAGGGCATGTCGCTCTGTTTCCTTTGCATAATCTTCGAACCATTTCTTTACGGTCGATTCAAAGATCTCCCGGATCTCTTTATTCGGAATTTTAAGAGCAGTTTCACCTTCTTCCAGAGGTTCCGGCAATTCGTCTTTTCGTACTGTTGTCAGATAACCGGTCAGATATAGCACGCTCCACAGATTCTCTTCCGACGAATGCAGATAATCATATGTGAGATTTTCTTCGATGTGTTCTTTCACATAACCTCCGGATAAGAGTAATTCCAGTTTTCTCGATATACTCCCTCCGGCATAATCAATAAATGACCGGATAATTGCATTATCACTTGTATTTTTCCAGTAACTTGCCGGTTTTCTGTCCGGATCCGTCTGCAGATCCCGCATATAGTTCATGACATCCCATGGGCAATATACATCTGTCTCGCCGAAATGATATCCGTCATACCATTCTTTCACTTCTGCTGCATACGCATCAATATCTGCATCCTGTAACATCTTGTCTATATCATCCTGTGTAAATCCAAAATACTCATCCAGGCCTGTCGTTGCAATTGTATCTGAGACAAAATTATTCGTTCCTGTGAAGATACTTTCTTTGGCAATTTTCAGGCAGCCCGTGACAACTGCAAATTCCAGTGACGGATTATCTTTCAACGATGTACTCATGACAGTTTTCATAACTTCCATCATCTCTGCATAATAGCCTTTATCACTTGCTTTTGCCACTGGAACATCGTATTCATCCAGTAAAAGAATCACTTTTCTGTCATAATGCGCATGCATCATTTTTATCAGAATACATAGGGAAGTCTGTACATCAATCATGGATGCCGTACCATTCTTCAATCTCTTGAAAATCATTTTCTGGGCGTCCGTTACTTTTTCGCTGTTTTCCAGCCAGTCATGTGCGTCACAGAACTGTGCGATTGTAAATTTCAGCAGTTCGAAAGCATTCTCAAATGTGCGTCCGTCAACATCTTTGAATGACAGGAAGATAACAGGGCACTGGTTCATCCATTTTTCACACAGCATCTTATTATTTTTTGCGACCTTCAGCCCGTCAAACATTATCCTGCTGTCTTTTTCAATATCAAAAAAAGATGTCAGCATACTCATAGCCATCGTTTTTCCAAATCTTCTTGGTCTGGTTATCAGCGTTACTTTTGTTGCTTCGTTTTTCAGAATATCTGTGATCAATCCTGATTTATCAATGTAGTAATAGCCTTTTTCCCGTATTTCTTCAAAATCCGATATTCCCACCGGTATCATCAGATTCTTCACACCGACACCTCTCCTTTCTTTGCAAATACACGATCCTGTGTTATTCTATAAATGCTTCTATCATCTGTTGATTTGCCACCCTACTCTTCCATCTCTTCTTCATAATACTTGATCAGTGCCTGTGTTCCGAGGTCTCCGTAACCTTCTGCCTCAAGCATCTCATAATTAGCCAGTACCTGGCTTAATACATCCAGACTTATGTTGCTCATATTTGCCTCTGTCAGGGCAAGCTTCATATCTTTGATGAAATGCTTCATGAAGAATCCCGGTGCATAATCTCCTGCCAGAATCTTTGGTCCGAATGTGTCCAGCTGTTTACTTCCTGCTGCCCCGGTCGATACGGAGTTAAGTACCGTCTGCAGATCCAGCCCTTTCGCCTTTGCATAGGTCAGAGCTTCGCATACACCGGATAACGTTCCGGCGATCATGATCTGGTTCGCAAGCTTGGCATGCTGACCGCTTCCTGCTGCCCCCTGATAGTTAATATTCGTTCCCATTGCTTTGAATAACGGCATACATGCTTCGTAGTCTTTTCTGGAACCACCAACAAGAATGGATAAGGTTCCCGCTTTTGCTCCGGTATCACCGCCGGTTACCGGTGCGTCCAGTACGTGGAATCCTCTCTTCGTTCCTTCTTCCGCAATCTTCTGATCCAGCATCGGACTTGTGGTCGTCATGTCGATCAGGTATGCGCCTTCTTTTGCGCTGTCCAGGATATTTCCTTTGTCGAAGTATACTTCTTCTACGTCAACAGGGAATCCTACGATCGTGATGACTGCATCGCAGTCTTTTACGCAGTCTGCGATCGTCTCGTGGAAAATGGCTCCTTCTCCGATTACGTCTTCTACTTTGGATCTGGTTCTTGCGTAGATGTGTAATTCAAATCCTGCTTTCATGAGATTGCGGACCATGGATTTTCCCATGATGCCGACGCCGATGAATCCTATTTTTTTCATATGATTGTTCCTCCGTGTGTTTGTTAATGTTTCATTACCTTGCATCTTTTTTTATAAAATGCGATGCCATACCGCAGCACTTCATTAATCCCTTCGTCCTTTAATTCTTCATCATAATGACTATTTTCGATCTGCCCAAGTGCTTTTTCACATGCCTTTTGCAAATTTCCATCTTCTGCATATTTTATCTCTATGATAATTCCCTTCTCCATATCTTCGGTTTCTATCATAATATCACTGTAGCCGTCTCCGCTTTCCCTGTTGGAACGGATTCCCCAGTTTTCTTTCAGACCTAATATGCCAAGTAAAATACCATGATAAAAATTTTCTTTCATTTGTTTCCGAACGAATGTATCCCTGATACTGATTGTTTTCTTCAGATATACATTCAGGCGTTCCTCAACAGCTTCTGCATTCCCCTCTTCCAGTGCCCCGCAGAAATCCGAAAGGCTTTTTCCGTCCTTTTTTATGCTTTCCCTGAACCATGACATAATCTGTATCGTGAAGATATCTCTGATTTCTCTGTTCGGAATTGTAAGACGGAATACTTTTCCATCTGTCGACCCCTTCTGTGTAAGATATCCAGTTGTAAACAATACACTCCACATATTTTCTATTGAAGAATACATTTCTCTGTATGTCAGTTCCTGATGAAGTTCTTTTTCAATTTCTTCGCCGGCTACCAGTCGTTCTATTTCCCGCCGGATGGTTCCATTTTCCGCTTTTTGGACAAAACGTCTTACAATTTCATTGCTGCTGGTATTCATCCAGTAGTTTTGTGGTATAGAGATCTGTCCATTCCGTAAAGATTCCAGATGATTCAGCACGTTCCACGGACAATATACTTCTGTGTTGCCGAAGCGGTATCCATCATACCATTCCTTGATTTCCCGGTAGTTCTCCTGACAGTCATAATACGCTAACATTTCTCGTACTTCTATATCTGTGAATCCGAAGAATTCTTCAAAGTTTACATCCGTGATCGAACATACTCTCAGATTATTCAGACCCGTAAAGATACTCTCTCTGGATATTCTCATGCATCCTGTAAGTACAGCGAACTCCAGACTGTCATTTGATTTTAATGCCTGTCCGAAGAAACCTCTGATAAGTTCCGTCATCTCATCATAATATCCCTGTTCAAATGCCTTTGCCAATGGAACATCATATTCGTCTATGAGTATAATCGTTTTCTTACCAAAATGCTTTTGCAACAGTCCGGATAAAGTCTTCAGGCTGTTTACCAGAACCGCTTCTGTCATATCTTCTCTTAAAAGTCTCCGATACGCCTCTTTATCTATATCTGTTAGCTGCTCACTTTCCAGAAGATATTGATTCTTTCTTGCCACTTCATTGACGCTGAATATGATCAATTCTCTGGCTTTTGCATATTCCAGTGCTGACACTTCTTTCATCGACAGAAATATGACCGGATATTTTCTCATGTATTTGTTACAGATTTCTTCTTCATCTGCAATCTTCAGTCCCTCAAATATTTTCTGTCTGCTTTCTGAATCTTTTATTAAATATTCTTCCGGAACGTCTATGGAAAAGAAACTTTTCAGCATACTCATATTCAAAGATTTTCCAAAACGTCTCGGTCTGGTAAAAAGCGTCACTTCTGCCCCGCTCATAATCAGATCTTTGATCATTCCTGTTTTATCTACATAGTAATAATCATTTTCCCGGATTTTTTCAAAATTATCAATTCCGATTGGAAGTTTCTTTTTCATGGACACCTCCAGTTTTTATACTATCCAGCCGCTTTATACGATCTGCTGCTTTTGTGTTGTCTTACTGCCTACTCTTCTACCTTCTCCACAACTTCGCCCTGCTTCTTATAGATGCTGTTGCCCGGTACGAATCCTCTGACGCTTGACAGTGGATAAATATTGCTGTGGCTTCCGATTACGGTTCCCGGATTCAGGACGCTTCCGCATCCAACCTCTACTTCGTCTCCAAGCATAGCACCGAATTTCTTCAGTCCCGTCTCAATCTTTTCATCTCCGGCTTTTACTACGACCAGTTTCTTGTCGGATTTTACATTAGATGTGATAGATCCGGCTCCCATGTGAGATTTATAGCCGAGGATAGAATCTCCGACGTAGTTATAATGCGGAACCTGTACTTTATTGAACAGGATGACGTTCTTTAACTCTGTAGAGTTACCTACCACTGCACCTTCGCCTACGATCGCGTTTCCACGGATGAATGCACACTGACGTACTTCCGCGTTCTTTCCGATGATCGCAGGTCCATGAATGTATGCTGTCTGGAAGACTGTTGCGGATTTGGCGATCCACACATCTTCACCTACCTGATCGTATTCGTCTGCCGGAAGTGTCTTTCCGAGTTCTTTGATGAAGTCACTGATCTTTGGAAGGACTTCCCATGGGTAAGTGACACCTTCGAAGATGTCCTTTGCGATGGTTTCGTCCATGTGGTTGTAGAGGTTTTTGATTGTTAATTGTTCTAACATATTGGTTCTCCTTTTTTATTTTTTAGTTTTTCCGTTTTTTCCCGCCGGCTTCTTATAAAACTGTGCCGCTTTATCATAACACGCCCGCATCTGATACTGATTATTCAGCCCCTTCACCGCCAGTGTCCTTCTTGATACGAAGTCATCTAACTTCTTCATATATTCATCGGAAGTGATATCCCCTTCCGCTACATAAGTCAACCCTTTTTCCCAGCTTGCCGTAAGCTCCGGGTTCAGAAGCGGACGGATGGAGTGGTCTACGACGTCGTAGATCATCTCGCCAAGCATGGTCGGGGTGACGATCTGGGTCTTTTTGTTCAGTGCCAGATATTTATTATTGAAGAGTTTCTTTAAGATTTCTCCTCTGGTTGCGCTGGTGCCGATTCCGCTTCCTTTGATCTGAGCGCGGAGTTCTTCGTCTTCAATCAGCTGTCCGGCATTTTCCATCGCAAGGATCAGGGAACCGGAGTTGTAGCGCTTCGGCGGTGAGGTCTTGCCTTCTTTGATGTCTAAGGACCGGACCGGAAGGGTCATGCCTTTTTTCAGGGCCTGGATTTTCTCAAAAAAGTCTTTGTCTGTATCTTTATCGATATCCTTGTCGCCGTCCTGTGTATTGGTAGTGTCATTTCCGTCAGCATCGTTATCTGTAGCACTGCTGGCACTTCCATTGGCTGAATTTGCCGCTGTGTTTCCTTCGGATTTTTTCTTTGGTACGCCTGCGACTTTCAGGTATCCTTCTTCTGCCAGCACTTTAAAGCTTGCGAAAAAGGATTCTCCTTTCATCTTCGTTACGATTGCCACTTTCTGATAGATGGCCGGCGGGTAGAAGATACTTAGGAATCGTCTTACGATTACATCATACACCCTCTGGGAAAGTTTCGGAAGTCCCTTTAACGCACCGAGGCCCTGACCGGTCGGAATGATGGCATAGTGGTCGGTGATCTGTTTGTCGTTGACGTATCTGGTCTTTTCCAGTCCTTTGTGGCTTCCGAATCCTACGATATCCTGCAGGTATGGCTTGGCCGGTTCGTACTGCATCAGGCCGTTTAAGTTCTTATGGATTTCTTTTGCTACTGCGGTTGATAAGACTCTGGCGTCGGTTCTTGGGTAAGTGACCAGTTTTTTCTCGTATAGTTCCTGGATGATCCGCAAGGTTTCATCCGGGCTGATTTTGAACCGCTTGGAGCATTCGTTCTGGATCTCTGCCAGGTTGAATAATAGTGGCGGATTCTTTTTTTCTTTTTTCTTTTCGATCGATACGATCTGGCAGGTCAGCTGACTCTCCCCTTGCGCTGGCAGTTGTCCATTATTATTCCGATTGTCTGCATTCTGTATGTCTTGCCCATTCTGGCTTTCAGGCGCTTTTAAATACGCGATCAGCTCTTCTGCTTTTTCCCGCTCTTTGAATCCATTTTCCTTATAGAGGTCAAAAGATTCGAACCATTTCGATCCTTTTATGGCTCTCCATTCGCCTTCGAATGTCGAACCCATTTCCCCGATGGTTCCAAGGACGCGATAGAACGGGGTCTCAACGAATTCGCGGATCTCCCGTTCTCTTCGTACGACCATGCCGAGGACGCAGGTCATGACGCGGCCTACGGATACGACGGAATATTTTGTATTCAGGTAGTTGGATATGCTGTTACCGTATTTTAATGTTAGGAGCCTGGAGAAGTTGATTCCCATCAGGTAATCTTCTTTGGCGCGCAGGTATGCGGATGCGGCCAGATTGTCGTATTCTTTTAAGTCTTTGGCTTCCCGGATGCCCCGCAGGATCTCTTCTTCTGTCTGTGAATCGATCCAGACACGGCGTCTGTCTTTGTTCTGTACGCCTGCCTGCTGTTCGACCAGGCGGTAGATGTATTCTCCTTCCCGTCCTGAGTCGGTACAGACGTAGATGGTCTCGACGTCTGGCCGGTTCAGCAGTCCGGATACGATGCGGTATTGCTTGGATACCGCCGGTATGACTTCGTACTTGAACTTTTGCGGGATAAAAGGCAGAGTCTCAAGACTCCACCTTTTTAATGCTGGATCGTATTCTTCCGGATAGCTCATGGTGACCAGATGGCCGACACACCAGGTGACAATGGCCTCCTCGGATTCCAGGTATCCGTCTTTTCTTTTTGTATTAATATGCAATGCCTTGGCAAACTCCTGTGCGACGCTTGGTTTCTCGGCAATGTATAATGATTTTCCCATTAATTATGTTACTCTCCTTTGTTGACCCAGGGCCACCTTAGCCCCGCTTCTTCAGCAATCCCCCGAGCACCGTCTCCACTGCTCCCACTGCTTTTTGAATCAGGCCTTTCTTTGGTTGTATCTTTTCTTTCTGTCCGGCTGTTTTTGCTGCTTCGATCGCCTCTTCCATGAATACCGCCTGTGAGTCGATCGCTTTATCTGTGATCTTGCGTTTGGCGTATGTGCCATCTGGCTGCATGACTCTGGCTTTGACATTATCACTTAACATGATCTTCAGATCATGATTGATCTGGCGTCGGATTCTGTCATCTAATACCGGGCAGGCGACTTCCACTCGTTTTTCTGTATTTCTTGTCATCATGTCGGCGGAACCGATATAGAGCTTCTGTGCAGCTCCGGTTCCGAAGCTGAAGATACGTGGGTGTTCCAGATATCTTCCTACTACGCTCATGACCCGTACATTTTCTGTATAGCCAGGTACTCCCGGTAGTATACAGCAGATTCCGCGAACAATCAAGTCCACCCGCACTCCGGCGCAGGATGCTTCGGATACTTTGCGGATGAAATCTACGTCCGTTACGGAATTCATTTTCATTATGATACGTCCGTTACTTCCTTTTGCGATCTCTTCATCCATCATCTGTAGTATGCTGCTTTTTAAGCTGACTGGGGATACGATCAGGTAATTGTAGCTTCCGTTCAGATTGCCGATAGACATATTTTTGAAAAATTCTGCGGCGTCCTGTCCGATTCTTGGATCTGCCGTCATCAGGGACAGGTCGGTGTACATTGCCGCAGTCTTTTCATTGTAGTTACCGGTTCCGACCTGGGTAATGTACTGGATGTCATTGCGGTTCCTGTATGTGATCTGGCAGATCTTGGAATGTACTTTGTAGCCATCGAATCCGTAGATCACGCGGCATCCGGCTTCTTCGAGTCTTTCGGACCAGTCGATGTTATTCTGTTCGTCGAATCTGGCACGGAGTTCGATGAGGACGGTGACTTCTTTGCCATTTTCTGCTGCCGCGCAGAGGTATTCTACCAGTCTTGCTTTCTTTGCCAGCCGGTAGATAGTGATTTTGATGGTTAAGACATTCGGATCTGTCGATGCGTCTTTGATCAGTTTCAGGAATGGATCCATGCTCTCGTATGGATAGAACAGCAGGATATCCTGTTTTTTCACCTGACGCAGCATATTTTCGTCCTGTACGTGTGCTGATTTCTGCGGTGAAAATGGAGAATAGATCAGTGATCTCTTCATGGAATCCGGCAGGTTTCCTGCGATGGAGAACATGTAATCCAGTTTCATCGGCATCTTCGTGCGGAAGATCTGTGCCGGTGTGATCTTGAATTTGTCACAGAAATATTCCTGCATCCGTGGGGATAATTTTTCTGCGCTTTCCATTCGTACGACTGCCATTCTGCGGCGTTTGTGCAGTGTCTGCTGCATGAGTCTGCGGAAATCGTTGTTGATATCCAGTGCTTCGTCGTCCGGAGATACATCTGCATTTCTTGTAACACAGATGTAGTTCGGGTCGGAGATCTCGTACTGGTCGAACACCAGATGCAGGTATTCCAGGATGACTTTTTCCATACGGATGTAGCGGATGTCGTGTCCCGGGAGCATCAGGATGTCGGAGACGTAGGTTGGTACCGGGACGATGCCGAGCATCTGTTCTTCGTTATTTTTTTCGGTCTTACTCTTTTCGATTTTGTTCTTTTTACCTGCTGCCGGGTTCAGGCTTGCGGTGACGTAGATTTCTTTATTTAACAGATGTGGAAATGGATGGCTGCTGTCTACAATCTGTGGCGAGAGAACCGGAAGGATCTGTTCTTTGAAATATTTTTTTACATATTTTTTCTCATCTGCTTCCAGCTCTTTGAAATCCAGTCCGCACACGCCGTATGGTGACAGTTCTTTTTTGATGTCGGCGTAGGTCTTGTCGCGTTCTTTGTATAGTGGTGCTACTGCGGCGTAAATGGCGTCTAATTCTTCCTGTGGTGTCATGCCGGAGCGTCTGTCTATGTGATGGGCATCTGTCTGTGCCATATCATAGAGGCTTCCTACCCGGACCATGAAGAATTCGTCGAGGTTGCTGGTGAAGATGGCTACGAATTTCATGCGTTCCAGCAATGGAACGCTTTTGTCTCTTGCTTCTTCTAATACTCTCTGATCAAATCTGAGCCAGGATAGTTCTCTATTTTGTGTATAGCCAAGTAATTCTTTACTCATAGTCGGGCCTCCGTTTCTGATGTTGTCATTTCATCTGCATTTTTCAGACACGCTCTAAGGTATAACCTGTATATTTTTTCATGTCTCTTTTTTACAGTGCTTTGTCATATTTTAACACGGAAGTATAAACAATCGCAATAAATGCGTAAAATTTTGCACAAAAAATACCGGACATGTAATCTTAAAGTCTTTCTCTCAAGATTACACATCCGGTATTTCTCTTTTTATATTCTATTTCTTTTCACAAGCCACCTGGGACACTAAAAAAGCCACTTTTCCCCGTCCCCCTGGCTCTCTCAATCATTTATTTTGCCTGGATATATCCCTTGGCTGTCAGTGCTTCTGCGCACAGTACGGCTCCGCCTGCTGCACCACGTACGGTGTTGTGTGACAGTCCGATGAATTTGTAATCATACATGCTGTCTTCTCTCAGACGTCCGATAGATACGCCCATTCCGTTTTCGTAGTTAACGTCAGCTTTTACCTGTGGTCTGTCGTCTTCTGACAGGTACTGGATGAACTGCTTTGGAGCGCTTGGAAGTTCTGCTTCCTGTGGGAATCCTTTGAAGCTTTCCAGTTTTTCGATCAGCTGTTCTTTGGTTGGCTTCTTCTCGAAGTTAATGAATACAGCTGCTGTATGTCCGTTCAGAACTGGTACTCTTAAGCACTGACATGTGATCTTTGGCTCTTCTGCCAGTTTAATTTCACCATTTTCCAGTGTTCCGAGTACACGCAGAGGTTCTTTCTCACTCTTTTCTTCTTCTCCACCGATGTATGGAATGATGTTCTCGATCATTTCCGGCCAGTCTTTGAATGTCTTTCCTGCTCCGGAGATTGCCTGGTATGTTGTTACAACAACTTCTTTTGGTCCGAATTCTTTCCATGCTGCAAGTGCAGGTGTGTAGCTCTGGATGGAGCAGTTTGGTTTTACTGCGATGAATCCACGTGTTGTTCCAAGACGCTCTTTCTGAGTCTTGATCAGGTCGAAGTGCGCTGCGTTGATCTCAGGTACTACCATCGGTACATCTTTTGTCCAGCGGTGTGCGCTGTTGTTTGATACAACCGGTGTCTCTGTCTTTGCATATGCTTCTTCGATTGCTTTGATCTCGTCTTTTGTCATATCTACGGCACTGAATACAAAATCTACGGTAGAAGCTACTTCTTCTACTTCATTTACATTCTTTACGATCAGTTTCTTAACGCCTTCCGGCATTGGTGTATCCATTTTCCAGCGTCCGCCTACTGCTTCTTCGTATGTCTTTCCTGCTGAACGTGGGCTTGCTGCTACTGTTACAACCTCGAACCAAGGGTGATTTTCAAGCAATGAGATAAAACGCTGTCCAACCATTCCTGTTGCTCCTAAAATACCTACTCTTAATTTCTTCTCCATCTTCTTTTCTCTCCCTTTCTTTTTTATCATCCTAAATATAATTTCCATGCTACCTTCATTCATAGATATTATATTGTAAATGTGTTTTCAGATTTTAATACTCAGCCATATATTTCTGATAAGCCGCAATCGATTTCGTCATCGCTTCTTTTCCAGGAGCTCCGATTGTAATACGCTTATTAACGCATGTCTCAAGATCAATTGCTTCATATATATCTTCTTCAAATACAGGTGAAATCTTCTTATATTCTTCCAGTGGAAGTGCATCCAGCGGAATCTTCTTCTCAATGCATGTCAGCACGAGTTTTCCTACGATGCCGTGTGCATCTCTGAATGGTACGCCGTGGTTTACCAGATAATCTGCTGCATCTGTTGCATTGGTAAATCCGTGTTTTGCGCTTTCTTCCATGCGGTCTTTGTTAAACTGCATGGTCTTTAACATTCCGGCAAATAATGTGATACATCCTTTTGCGGTATCCATAGCATCGAATGCCCATTCTTTGTCTTCCTGCATGTCTTTATTGTATGCAAGCGGAATTCCTTTCATAGTAGTAAGGAGTGCATTTAACGCTCCGTATACACGTCCGGTCTTACCTCTTACCAGCTCTGCGATGTCCGGATTCTTCTTCTGCGGCATGATACTGCTTCCTGTGCTGTATGCATCGTCGATCTCTACGAACTGATACTCGTTAGAGTTCCAGATGATCACTTCCTCACAGAATCTGCTCAAATGCATCATGATGATACTAAGTGCGGATAACAGCTCCAGAAGATAATCTCTGTCGGATACACCGTCCATACTGTTGAGCGTCGGTCCGTCGAATCCAAGTAACTGGGCTGTGTACTCGCGGTCTAATGGATATGTCGTTCCTGCAAGTGCACCGGATCCCAGCGGACAGGTGTTCATACGTTTTGCGATATCTTTTAATCTCTCGTGGTCTCTGCGGAACATTTCAAAATATGCTCCCATGTGATGTGCCAGTGTGATCGGCTGTGCTTTCTGAAGGTGGGTAAATCCTGGCATGTATGTCTCTACATTTTCTTCCATTACATGAAGGATCACTTCCAGAAGCTCTTTTAACTGAACGTCGATCTCGTGAATCTCATCTCTTGTGAAAAGTTTCATATCTAATGCAACCTGGTCATTTCTGCTTCGTCCTGTGTGAAGCTTCTTTCCAGGATCGCCGATGCGGTCGATCAGTGTTGCCTCTACGAAACTGTGAATGTCTTCGTATTTATCTGAGATCTCTAATTTGCCGGATTCTACATCGGATAAGATGCCTTTTAATCCGTCTGTGATCTGTTCTTTTTCTTCTTCTGTTAAGATTCCCTGCTTTGCAAGCATTGCTACATGTGCAAGACTGCCTTTGATATCCTGCGCATAGAATCTTTTATCAAATGTAATGGACGCATTAAAATTGTATACTAACTGGTCTGTTTCTTTTGTGAAACGACCTCCCCATAACTGTGCCATATGGATTTTCT